>NZ_MULM01000116.1:0-33711 GCF_002029345.1 Pseudomonas sp. VI4.1 | reverse complement strand
GCCGTGGTGGTGCTGTTGGCCCGTGCCAGCGGCTCGCCCGGCGGCACCTCGCAGATCATTCTCGCGGGGATTGCCGGTTCGCAGCTATTCAATGCGCTCACGGCGTTCCTGATCACCCGGTCGGCCAGCTCCGAACAGGCCCGGGGCATCATGTTCTGGTTGCTCGGCAACCTCAGCGGGGTGCGCTGGCCGTCGGTGTGGCTGGCCGTCCCGGTAGCAGTGGCGGGCCTTGTCGTGTGCCTGTGGCATCGGCGGGCGCTGGACGCCTTCACCTTTGGCGCCGACTCGGCCGCCTCGCTCGGCATCCCGGTACGCCGCGTGCAATTGCTGCTGATCAGCTGCGCCGCATTGGTAACGGCAGTGATGGTCTCGATTGTCGGCTCCATCGGGTTCGTCGGGCTGGTCATTCCCCATGCCGTGCGACTGCTGCTGGGCACCCGGCATGCGCGCCTGCTGCCGGCCAGTGCGCTGGGTGGCGCACTGTTTCTGATCGCCGCCGATGTCCTGTCCCGGACATTGATCAAAGGCCAGGTGATCCCGGTCGGGGTCATCACGGCATTGGTCGCGCGCCGGTGTTCGCGTTGATCCTGATCGGCAGGAGGAATGCCCGATGAATGCCGCCACCCCTGTTATCGGCGATTGTGTGCTGAGCTGTTCCAGCCTCGGCTTCCAGGTCCGCGACGCCGAGTTGCTGCACGATATCCACCTGGACATCCGCCGAGGCGAAACCCTGGGCATCGTCGGGCCCAACGGTTCGGGGAAATCCACGCTGCTCAAACTGCTGGCCGGCGTGCGTGTGCCGAGCCGGGGCGACATCCACCTCAACGGCCAGCGCCTCAAGACGCTGGCGCGGCGAACCGTTGCGCAAACCCTGGCGGTGGTCGAGCAACAGGCCGACACGCTGGATGCCATCAACGTGTTTGATGCCGTCGCCCTGGGCCGGACGCCGTGGCTGTCGGCCTTGAGTCCGTGGTCGCACGAGGACGCTGCCATCGTCCAGCAGGCGCTGTGCGACGTCGATGCGGCACACCTGACAAACCGCACCTGGCACAGCCTGTCCGGCGGTGAACGCCAGCGTGTGCACATCGCTCGCGCCCTGGCCCAACGCCCGCAGATTCTGTTGCTGGACGAACCGACCAACCACCTGGATATCCAGCACCAGCTCGCCATCCTGAACGTGGTGCAAGCGCTGCCGGTGACGACATTGATCGCCCTGCATGACCTGAACCAGGCACTCACTTGTGATCGCCTGGCAGTACTGGAACGAGGGCGACTGGTGGCCCTCGGCAAGCCGCTGGAGGTGCTGACCCCGCAGCGCTTGCAGGAGACATTTGGCGTGCACGCGCATTACCTGATCGACCCTGTCGACGGTGCGCGGGTTTTGCGGTTTCGTTCTGTTTGACCTTGTCGGCGATGCTCGCCATTCAAGGGCGGGCATAGGCACTCGACTTCTCCCAGTGATACCGCCGCTTCTATCGCGATTCAGTATTACTGCGGCTGATGATGCTGGTCCGTAGAGAGCTCGCCATCATTTCCAGGTTGAATGGGGGTTGTCCAACTGTAATAAACCACCCACGTGCCAGTCTGCATCAGTCGGATCGACGCGCATGATCCCAAGCTGTTAGAGCCATATGCTGCCCAACACACGATTACGATATCCAGCCAAGCTGGTTCACCTTGCATGAGCACCGAGGTCTCTCCCAGCCTTATTTCGATAATTACCCACACCCAGTATCGAGAGGCCAAGTCTGTCAATTGCATGGAAAAAAAACACCATTTAAATATCACGCAATGTGGTAGCACTAGTTAATAACAAACAAATATAGTCGAACCACAGGACAATTCTTACAAACCTTCAGGATAAGTATTACATTTATTTAGGAACCAAACTTCAACTCTGCAGGTCGTTTCTGATAATTTCATAAACTCTTGACGAACTGACTCGCCTCGCACTAGGTTTGTGGTGCCAGCGCTTGGAAAAAAATGACACATCACCGAGACGAATACTTAGCTTCAGTGAGCTTATCGATGGGCATCACGACAATCTAAAGCCAATCACTAGCAGACGCTCCTAATACCAAACAATCAGGACATCAAATGGATATTGTTGGATATTGTTGAATTTTCTGAATTTAAATTGAAACAGAACGGTCGTCACGAAGGCGTAACGCGACGGTTAGATGACTCTGGGTATTGTTTAGTCGTGGGGCTGGGTGGGCAGAGCAAAGCGATCTCGCTTATGCAGTCACTGGGTTGTTTATAAACAATACAATGGTTCTATCGAACACGATGTCACCTACAAGCCTGGCTTCGACGACAAGGCGTATTCGCAAAGCATAAATATGATACGTGCCCATACTGAAGCTCCCGGGTGGAGTCCTAGTCCAAAATTTTTAGCACTTTATTGTAAACGGCAGGCACTCTGTGGTGGAGGGCACACAAATCTTTTAGATTACGAAGATATAATTTCCGACCTCAACGCTAACGAAGTCAAGATTCTGGAGTCTGAATCTATTTTTTTCCTGGCCCTGAAGGCGGGATTAAAACTCCAATGCTGATAAAAAGCCTCAGCATTTTGAGGTTCAGTTACAATCTGCTGACCTGTGGTGAATACGATCCAATAGTGAATAAAGCGGTAGACGACGATAGACTCCCCTTGGGCGTGGCGGGGGTCTCTCTGGCTCATAATATCACTCGATTATTTGACGAAAAACGCACTTCGATATTAATCCCCGATGATGGGTTATTGATTTGGAACAATCAACGCATGTTACATTCACGTGCTGAATACTCAGACAAGAAACGCCATCTCATTCGTTACTGGATATCCTAATATGGATCTGCTCGCGATTAAGGAAATCCCGACCAACACCTTTTCAGGGAACAAGCTAAGCAAGCTGATACTTGATAGAACCAATGATCACGATTTAGCTTACGATGTAGACGTGGTTAGTCGAGTGCTTCCCTTTAAAGTCAGCGGCCACGTTGTAGAACATCTTATTGATTGGTCCAATGTGCCAGACGATCCCATGTATCGATTGATTTTTCCACATCGGAACATGCTTTTGCCTCAAGATTTTTCGCTTATCGAAAAATCCATTAATGATCCTGAACTCTTAAAGCAAGCAATAACAGACATTCGTGGCCGTCTAAATCCACACCCGGGAGGACAGCTTGAGATGAACGTGCCGTTGGCGCAAGGTGGTCTGCAGCATAAATATGCAGAAACAGTTCTTGTATTTCCAAAACAAGGACAAACGTGCCACTCGTACTGTTCTTATTGCTTTCGATGGGCTCAGTTCGTAGGCGATACGGATCTGAAAATTGCAGTCGACTCACCAGAATCAATGGTCTCATACTTGAGAAATCATTCTACGGTTAGCGATGTATTGTTAACTGGAGGAGACCCACTGGTAATGAAAACTGGAAAGCTCGCAGCCTACGTCAAGGCACTATTGTCACCGGAACTTAGCCATATAAGAACCATAAGAATTGGTACAAAAGCGCTGTCCTTTCATCCGGCACGGGTTGCGATGGGGGCAGACGCTGATGAGTTACTGCGTCTTTCCGAGGAAGTCGTCCTGAGTGGAAAGCAACTTGCTTATATGCTCCACTTCTCACATCCGAGAGAAATTGAACCTGAAATTACCCGAATCGCAATTCGCCGCCTTCAATCGACCGGCGCCCAGTTACGCTCGCAAGCACCAGTGGTAAGGCATGTTAATGACAGTCCAGAAATCTGGTCAAACATGTGGACTGAGCAAATCAATGCTGGCATCCATCCTTACTACATGTTTGTAGAGCGAGACACAGGAGCACATCACTATTTTGGACTTCCGCTTGTACGAGCCCATGAAATTTACACTCATGCAATTCGCCAAGTTTCTGGACTTGCTAGAACAGCAAGAGGCCCTGTTATGTCCGCCACCCCAGGAAAAGTCGTCATTGATGGAGTAGCTCATCTACCACAGGGGAAGGCTTTGGCACTTCGATTTCTCCAGGCCCGCAATTCAGAACTTGTCGGAAAGCCTTTTTTTGCTAAATACAATCCAAATGCTCAATGGTGGGATGAACTTTCACCTCTCGGCTTACACGATGAAGTATTTTTCAAAAAAGAGTAATAAACATGGATAAAAAATATATTGTCAATGTCGAATGGGCTAGAAAAGCTTCGACCCTAGCATTGACGGATCATGGCGTTCCCTCATCTGAGGCCCAAGCCATCGTGGAGATTCTGCTTGAAACTTCTTTATTGGGAGTAAAAACGCATGGACTGCGACTTCTGGCAACTTATCTAGACGAAATTAACCGCGGCGTGTCCAAAACGTTTCCCGAGTTCTCGATCATCAATGATACAGGCCCTGTCGTTTTTATGGACGCAGATGGAGCATTGGGCGTGAGCGCAGGACTTCGGGCGACCAGATTGGCTGTCGAGCGTGCGCATGTTTTTGGAATCGCAGCAGTTGGTGTTAGAAATTCAAACCATTTTGGTGCAGCTGGCGCCTACTGTCGAAAAATAGCAAAAGCCGGTTTTATTGGTATATCCACAACGTCAGCAGCAGCAAGAGTTGCATGTTTTGGGGGGAGAGAGCCTTTGTTTGGCACCAATCCGATTTCTGTCGCATTTGGCGATGACTTTTGCCTGGACATGGCAACGAGTCAGGTCTGCTACTCGGAAATAAAAGAGCGCACTCGTACCGGGACAGCTCTTGAGCCCGGATGGGCGGTCGATGAAGTGGGCCGATCCATTTCCGACGCGAGCGCGATGCATGCTTTGTGTCCACTTGGTGGTTACAAAGGCCAAGGACTCGCAATGAGCGTGACGCTTCTCACCTCGATTCTGATGGGCGGGCCGCTTGACTGGGAGATGGAACACATGAACGTAAGTACAGACGGCAAGAGTCGTGGTGTTTGCCATTTCTTTCTGGCAATCAACCCGGACGTATTCGGTGGGGTACAGGCGGCATCAGTCGCTTGTGAGTCGCTTGTGATGGCCGTTCGAACCAGCGCGCCATCTGACCCTTATCACCCAGTCATCATTCCGGGCGACGCTCAACGCGCTCATAAAGCACGGCAGCTACTCAGTGGTCTGGAGCTGGACTCAATGACCTATGCAATTTTAAAGGAGCGGGTATGAACGCATTGGCTTTCCCGGTATGGATTGATGGCACCGTTGTAGAAGCAAACGCTGCCTGTGTTCACATTATGACGCCGAGCCTTCATTACGGTTGGGGGGTGTATGAAGGCATTCGATTCTATAAAACACCGAACGGTCCTGCGGCGTTTCGTCTGACCGCGCACATTGAGCGTTTACGACGGTCGGCTAAAGCCCTAGGGATGAACATTCCTTTTACTGACGCTGAGCTTGTCAACGCATGCAAACAGGTGGTGTCCCGTAGCGGGTTGACGGCTGGCTATATCAGGCCGATTGTTTTTCTTCGAGAGGGCTCGATGTCTGTTGCTGCGCAACTGGAGGATGTCCGAGTGGCGATTGGGTGTTGGGCATGGAGCTCTTATCTTGGAAACTCCAGCAAACGTATTCGCGTCAGAACCAGTGCCTGGACTCGTTCGAGCCCTAACGCGCTTCCTCCGAGTATCAAATCTACCGGTGGTTACATCAACGCCTCGCTTGCTCGCCTCGATGCTATTCGCGGTGGAGATCAGGAAGCCATTATGTTGAACGCTGCCGGACGAGTCGCTGAGGCTTCGGCGGCAAATGTTTTTATGGTAATGGGCGGTGAGCTAGTAACCCCACCGCTCTCCGAAGGCATCCTCGCTGGGATAACCCGAGACTCAATTATTACTATAGCCCAAGACATGGGGTTAACTGTTATAGAACGACCTATCGCACCCGCCGAGTTACGATCCGCATCCGAGATAATGCTTGCTGGTACAGCTATTGAGTGGGTCAGCGTCGGCACCCTCGATGGTCAAATTCTCGATAAGACCAATGCGATTTTTCTAGAGATTCGAGCGAGGTTTGATCTTGCTATCGAAGGCAGCCTTTCATGCCGTGAGGCATGGGCTGAGGTGATGTTCTAAATGGCTAATGCTCCGTTTGAACGCCCAATATTGATCGGGTTTCTGTTAGCCGTCCTATCAGCCGTTTGCTTTGCCACTGCGGGTCCTGTGACCAAGGCCCTGTCCACATCAGGACTCTCTGCACTGCAGATCACGCAGGCGCGCATGACCCTTGCTGCGCTGATCATGCTTCTGGTGGCCTTGTCCAGAAATCCCAGGCACTTACTGGTGAAAGTCTCCGAGTGGCCACTGATTGTTGGCTTTGGCGTGCTTGCCTTCTGCATGAACCAAAGTTTGTACACGGTCGCAGTATCCAGGCTGCCTGTTGGCATCGCTCTGCTGCTTGAGTATTTAGCACCAGTAATGATTGTGCTTTGGATAATGCTGGTGCGCAGGGCACCGCTTCCTCCTGCGATTTGGCTAGGATGCGTCGCGGTCCTCTCAGGCTTGGCTTTAGTAGGTGAAGTGTGGGCAGCGTTTAGTTTCGATGTGCTTGGAGTCATTGCAGGTGTAGGAACGGCGGTCGCGTTGGCCGCACGCTTCTTGCTCACTGAACGAGGGCTTCTCACTCGTGACCCCATTGCCTTATCTGCTTTGGGAGCGACAATCGGCGCAATTGCTCTTGGCATCCTCGCCCCGCCACACGAATTCCCCTGGCGTAATGCATTGGTTGAAACGGCTCGACTTGGAGGTTCAGATATACCGTTGTGGGCAATGATTGCCTGGCTCGCCGTAGTGTCTACCGTTGCCGCCTATTTTATGGGGGTGTCGGCGCAGCGTTACTTGCCTTCGTCGACGATGAGTCAAATGGCGACGCTCGAGATACTTTTTGCTGCCGCTTTCGCATCCTTGTTACTCGGTGAGCGTCTGACAGCCATCCAAGTAACGGGAGGCCTGATTATGCTGGCTGGTATAATCACTGCGCAGGTTATGATCGCCAGATATAAATTACGACACAGTTTCGCCGAGGTCATATCTATAACGGACCATCAAAAACCTAGAAAAATTAATTCATTACCACCACACATTAAAAAATAATCTTCCCGCACCAACTTCTACGACGTCCCACGCAATCCGGACGCTGATTATACGTGTGCAGTACTGATTTCTGAGTCGCCAATCATCAGCTGAGCCGTGGACAAACTGCGCGAAGGCATCGCCCCGAGCGAGATCAAACAGGTGGGGTACCGACCGACAGGGGCAAGAACCTTTGGTTACTTGGGGTCGGGTGGCATTCCGGTTTTCCAGGTGACCCGCCGTAAGCGCGAAACCCTGAGTCGACGGCAGTAACGGATATAGGCACGATCTACAAAATACCCGTCGGGTCAGGCGATACGCGCAGCATGATGTTTACGGTTACGAGGTCGATGTAGAATCAACGGCCTTCGCCCTGCCCAAAGGCGCAAGGCCGCCACCTCATCACCCCTCGACAAGAGCTCCCCATGGCAAACCAAGACATCACTTTCGTACCCGATCCCGACGCGGAATCCATCTCCTCCGACGTCGCCGGTTTCGGTGGCCTCCTGGTCTCCACCCAGATCCCTACCCGTGCCGACGGCAGCCTCGAACTCGGCGGCATCGTCGAGCAAAGCGAGTGCACCCTGCAGGCACTGAAGATCGCGCTGGAGCGCGCCGGCAGTTCCATGGACCGGGTCTTGCACCTGACCATCTACCTCACCGACATGGCCGACCGCGCGGCCTTCAACGAGGTTTACCAGCGCTTCTTCGCCAAGCCCTGGCCGGTGCGCGCCGCTGTTGGCGTGGCCGCTTTGGCGGTGGAAGGCATGCGAGTGGAAGTCACCGCGATGGCAGCCAAGGGCTGACCGCGCACGGACTGTTTTGCGTTGCGCCAATAATCAGTCCTCTGTGAGCCGTGTCGCTTCCGGCACGGCTCTAGACTGCACCACCGGCGACGCCTCGCTCACCGTCGAGGTGACCATGGTCGCGATAATCGACTTCAGCGCCAACTGCCCCACAGGCTGCCCCCGTCCATCGGTGACCACCAGCTCATCGAGCCCCGCTTCAACCAGGCGCTGGACGGCCGACTCCAGGGACGTGCCCATGGCGACTGCCAGTGTTGCGCCGGGCTTTACCCCGACAAACGGCCGCATGATGGCCTCGACGCTGATCACCCGCCCGCGGTTCACTTCCTTGACGAAGTTGGCGATGTAATCGTCGGCGGGGTTCATCACGATCTCTTGTCGGGTGCCCTGTTGCACCACCTCACCGTCACGCAGGATGGCGATGCGATCGCCAATGCGCAGCGCTTCATCGAGATCATGGGTAATGAACACGATGGTCTTCCTGATCTCCTTTTGCAGGTCCAGCAGCACCGATTGCATGTCCATGCGGATCAGCGGATCCAGGGCCGAGAAGGCTTCATCCATCAGCAGGATCGGCGCGTCGCTGGCCAGTGCCCGGGCCAGGCCGACGCGCTGCTGCATGCCGCCCGACAGCTGATTGGGATAATGACGCTCGTAGCCCTTGAGCCCGACCCGATCCAGCCAGCCCGTGGCTATTTCCACTTGCCGGCCACGGGACAATCCCTGGATCTCCAGGCCATAGACCGCGTTGTCGAGCACAGTCCGGTTCGGCAACAGCGCGAACTTCTGGAACACCATGGAAATTCTGTGGCGACGAAATTCACGCAGGTCGCTCTGGCTCATCTTGAGCACATCCACGCCGCCGACCAGGACTTCACCGGCCGTGGGGTCGATCAAGCGGTTGATATGGCGGATCAAGGTCGATTTGCCCGAACCGGACAGCCCCATGATCACCTGGATGCCGCCGGACGGCATGCTGATGTTGATGTCCTTCAGCCCCAGGACATGACTGTGCTTGCTCAGCAGCTCGGTCTTGCTCATGCCCTGTTTGACCCGCTCGATACTGGCGTGCGCCCGGTAACCGAAGATCTTGTACAGATGCCTGATTTCGATGCCGAAATCATTCGACTGATCAGTGGCCATGGACCACCTCCAGATGCTTTTGCAGTCGTCTGCCGTAGGCCTGGCTGACCCGGTCGAAGATCACCGCGATGCCGACGATGGCCAGGCCGTTGAACATGCCCAGGGTGAAGTACTGGTTGGAAATGGCCTTGAGCACCGGTTGCCCCAACCCCTGGACCCCGATCATCGAGGCAATGACCACCATCGCCAGGGCCATCATGATGGTCTGGTTGATGCCGGCCATGATCGATGGCAACGCCAATGGCAACTGGACGTTTTTCAGTTTCTGCCAACTGGACGAACCGAAGGCATCGGCGCACTCCAGCATTTCGGCATCGACGTGGCGGATACCGAGATTGGTCAGGCGGATCATCGGTGGCAAGGCGTACACCACCACCGCAATCAGCCCCGCGACCTTGCCGATGCCCAGCAACATCACCACCGGAATCAGGTAGACAAAACTCGGCAGGGTCTGCATCACGTCCAGCACCGGACTGACCAGGTTGCGCAGGCGATTGGAGCGTGCCATGGCAATGCCGGTCGGCAAGCCGATGACGATGGAAATGACGGTGCAGACGAAGATCATCGACAACGTCTTCATCGTGTCGCTCCACATGTCCAGGTACCCGATCGCCATCAGGGTGAACACGCAACCCAGGACGATTTTCCAGCTGCGACTGGCGAACCAGGCAATCAAGGCGACCAGCACGATGATGATCGGCCAGGGTGTCGTGGTCATGAACCTTTCGGACTGGTTGAGGAAAACCTGCAACGGCTGGAAAAAGGCTTCGAAGCTGTCGCCGTAGGTGCTGGTGAAGTTGCGAAAGGCTCCGTCGATGGCCTTTTTCAAAGCCCGGAGTCTTTCGTCCTCCATATGTGGAAAGCTGGTCAACCATTCCATCACATTCCCCTTTCGTAGAAGACCGTAAGAACGCTGGCAGGTCATTTCAATACATGGGTGTTTTTATTGGGGTCTGCGCAGGGTCGGTGCAGCCTGTCGCAACGGGCTGCATTGACCCGCCGGATTAAAGCGCAGCCTTGATCTTGCCGCTCGCTTCAGGGGTGACCCACTGGCTCCAGAGCGCTTCGTTGTTTTTCAAAAAGTACTTGGCGCCTTCCTCGCCGGTGGCCTGGTTATCGCTCATCCAGGCAATCAGTTTGTTCACCGTCTCGTTGGACCAGGCGCGCTTGTTCAGGTACGCCATGACCGTCGGCGAGCGCGCGGCGAAGGACTTGGTGGTCAAGGTGAAGACCCGGTCGATCGGCCAGCCATTGGGTTTGGGATCAGGACAGTCGGCGACCGTGTTGCAACGCTTCCACTCCACTGGATCGACTGCGTGGCCATTGTCCAGCTTGACCATCGGGTACTTGCCCAACAGGGCGGTGGGTGCCCAATAAAAACCCAGCCAGGGCGCCTTGCGCTCGTAGGCTTTGGCAATGGAACCGTCCAGCGCCGCCGCCGAACCGGTATCCACCAGGACAAACCCGGCCTTCTCGAAGCCGTAGGCCTTGTAGAACTGCGCGGTGACCACGGTACCGCCCCACCCTTGCGGACCATTGTAGATCGCGCCTTTTTTTCCGTCGTCCGGGGCCGGGAACAGTTCAGGGTGCTTCTTCACGTCATCGAAACTCTTGATGTCCGGATGGGCGTCGGCGATGTATTTCGGAATCCACCACCCTTGGGAACCGCCGTCGGACAGCGAACTCGCCGCCTGAATCAGGTTGCCGCTTTGAATACCCGTCCTGGCAACCTCCGGCACCAGGTCGATCCAGCCTTCGGGCGCGATATCGGGCCGGCCCTTCTCGACCATGGAGGTGATGGTCGGCACGGTATCCCCGGAGACCAGGTCGGCATTGCAACCGTAGCCCGCATTGAGGATCAGCTTGTCGACGTTGGCCATCACTTCCGCCGATTGCCAGTTCATGTTGGCGATGGTCACATCACCACACTCGGACGCTGCCACCCAGCCACTGCATGCGACGATTGCCAGGGCAAGTCCCGTCTTCGAGAAAGACTTTACATTCATAAACGCTACCCTCGATTGCGGCCAGAGTTAAGAAGGGTCAACTACCGCGTCATTGGACCTTCTATGGTGTCAGCAGAACGGGCAAACGGATTCATGGAACTGGCGGCCGAGGTCGCCGCTTCCAGGCCTGCTTTTATGGTCGTATCGAAGCCGCCGGCGATCATGGCTTCAAGGCCCGCCGCCGTGACGCCGCGGTAACTGATGAGCGCCTGCAAGAGTTCGTCGACCGAGTGTCCGTTGCCGATCAACTGACTGGCATCGACCACCACGGCATGCGCTGCGCGTCGGGCAACGTCAGGCGGCAAGCCACTGTTCACGGCATGCTCGAACAGTGTGCGAGCCAGCAACGCCGGGTAAGCGGGCCCGGTTCCCACCAGTGCCGTCAGGTAGTTCAAATGGCTTTCACTGAAGACTTGATCGGCGCTGCCGAAGGTTTCGAACAGGCGCAGGGCAAAGGTTTTCTGCTGGTCGGTAACCTGCGGCGTGACCAACCAGGGCGTATAGGACTTGCCGATTTCCGCCGCGGCATTGGGCATGGCGCGTATCACCTGCCGACTGCCGGTCCGTCGCGCCACGTCTTCCAGGGGCACGCCGGCCATCAGGGAAATCACCAGGCGGTTTTCAGCGCAAATCTGCAGGTCGGCAAACTGCTCGGGGCGCACGGACAGGATGACCACATCACAACGTCGCACCAGCGCCTGGTTGTCATGCGTGACCGGCACCTGCGACCACCTGGAATTCGCGAACGGGTGGCTGGCGCTGCGGTTCGACAGCACCAACGCATCGGGCTGGACAAAAGCCTTGTCGAGCATCGCCAGGGCTATCGAGCGGCCAAGCCATCCCGATCCACCGATAATGCCTATCGTGGGCGCTTCGAACATAGGAACCTGCCTTTGTCAGTCTGAGGTCGCGGTCAGTCAGGGGACACATCGTCCATCACATACCCATGGCGGGAGTAGAAGCGTTTCAATTCGCGCTCCAGGGGTTCCTGGCCAGTGAATATCTTCACGTACTCGGGTATCCGGCGCATTCGCTCCCCGACATCCTCCCGGGTGTTGGTGCTGATGTAGCCAATCTGTGTCAGGTAAATCGTGCGTGCACGCACATCGGCGGCCTCGAATGCATAGTCGAAACGCACGAACATCCGGATCAATGCTTCGCGCCGGGCAATGTCGGCGACCCGGATATGTTCGGCCACTTCCGCGGACTGCAAGGCCCAGCTGCGCATGGCAAATTCGAACTGCGAGTCGAACAGGTCCGGGTTCAGCCAACAGTCGAATACGTTGAGCATCGCCTCGGCAATGCTCTCGGCATAACACTCGGTCTGGGCGATCAGGTTGCCGGTGTTCTTCACCCGCCACCGTTCGATCAAGGCGCCGAGCAACTCTTCGCGATCCTTGAAAAACCAGTAGAAACTGGTTCTCGACAGCCCCAGTTTCTTCGCCAGCGGCATCACCCGCACCGTGTCGACACCGCACTCGGTCAGGCTTTCATACGCTGCGTCGAGCCACCCTTCCAGGGACCCTCTCCAGCCGGTTTCCACTGCTTTGGTTTGTGCGTTCATGGCTCGATCCTAGTCGCTCATCCGAGGTCGCGCAAGTAAAATGTACACCAGTGTCCAGCTTGTTGACACAGGTGTACATTTCGCCCTAACGTAATTTCACCCCTGGTCCGATGCCCTCTTCCGGAGAGTCTTGACGATGCTGAACGATCCGCTCCTCCAGCCCTATCAGTTGAAGCACCTGACGCTCAGAAATCGCATCATGACCACCGCCCATGAGCCGGCCTACCCGGTGGATGGCATGCCCAAGGACCTCTATCGCGCCTACCACGTGGAACGGGCGAAGGCCGGCGTGGCCTTGACCATGACCGCCGGGTCCGCGGCGGTTTCCCGCGACAGCCCACCGGTGTTCAACAACATCCTGGCCTACAAGGACGAGGTGGTCGGCTGGATGCGCGACCTGAGCGACGCCTGCCACGAGCATGGCGCCGCGGTGATGATCCAGTTGACCCACCTGGGCCGGCGCACGCGCTGGGACAAGGGCGACTGGCTGCCCGTGGTCTCACCGTCATTCGAGCGCGAGGCCTCCCACCGCTCCTTCCCGAAGAAGATGGAAGACTGGGATGTGGAACGCATCATCAAAGACTATGCCGATGCCGCCGAGCGCATGAAGTTTGCCGGCCTGGACGGCATCGAACTGCAAGCCTACGGGCATCTGATGGACCAGTTCTGGTCGCCGCTGACCAACGACCTCGAGGCCCCCTATGGCGGCTCCATCGACAATCGGTTGCGCTTTACCTTCGACATCCTCAGCGCCATTCGCCAGCGAGTCGGCCATGAGTTCATTGTCGGCGTGCGTTATACCGGCGACGAGCAAATGCCCGGCGGGTTGACCGCGGCCGATGGCCTGGACATTTCCAGGCGCCTGAAAGACAGCGGCATGGTCGACTTTCTCAACGTCGTGCGCGGCCATATCGACACCGACGCCGGCCTGACCGACCTGATCCCGATCCAGGGCATGCGCAACTCGCCGCACCTGGACTTCGCCGGAGAGATTCGCGCCGCCACCGACTTCCCCACCTTCCATGCGGCGAAGATCCCGGACGTGGCCACGGCCCGCCATGCCATCGCCTCGGGCAAGATCGACATGGTCGGGATGACCCGCGCGCACATGACCGATCCGCATATCGTGCGCAAAATCATCGAGGGTCGCGAAGAGGATATTCGCCCCTGCGTCGGTGCCAACTATTGCCTGGACCGGATCTATCAGGGCGGTGCCGCCTATTGCATCCACAACCCGGCCACCGGCCGTGAAACCAGCATGCCCCATGACATCCCCAAGGCGCCGGGCAAACGCAAGATCGTGATAGTCGGCGCCGGGGTCGCCGGGCTGGAAGCGGCGCGGGTGGCCGCCGAGCGCGGCCACGAGGTGGTGGTGTTCGAAGCGGCCAACCAGGCGGGCGGCCAGGTTCGGCTCACGGCGCAATCGGAGCGCCGGCGGGAAATGATCAGCATCGTCGAGTGGCGCATGACCCAGTGCCTGGCCCGTGGTGTCAGCTTTCGCTTCAACACCTGGGCCGAGGCCGCCACCATCCACGACGAGAATCCGGACGTGGTGATCATCGCCACCGGCGGCCTGCCCCACACCGAGATTCTCAGCGCCGGCAATGAGCTGGTGGTTTCGACCTGGGACATTATCTCCGGGGATGTGAAACCGGGGCGCAACGTCCTGCTGTTCGACGACGCAGGTGATCATGCCGCCCTGCAAGCCGCCGAGTTCATCGCCAAGACCGGGGCAAAAATCGAAATCATGACCCCGGACCGGACCTTTGCCCCGGAAGTCATGGCGATGAACCTGGTGCCCTACATGCGCTCGCTGCAAGCCCTGGATACCACCTTCACCGTCACCTTCCGCCTGCTCGCCGTCGAACGCGAAGGCGCGGAGTTGCTGGCGACCATCGACAGCGACTACGGCAGTGCACGCAAGGTGCGACGGGTCGATCAAGTGGTGATCAACCACGGTACCCGACCGCTGGACGAACTCTATTTCGAATTGAAACCCGCCTCCAGCAATGCTGGCGTGGTTGAACACCAGGATCTGATCGTCGGCAACCCACAGCAGGTCGTGACCAACCCGCAAGGCCGATTCCAACTGTTTCGGATCGGCGATGCAGTGGCCGCGCGCAATACCCACGCCGCGATCTACGATGCCTTGCGACTGGTCAAGGATTTGTAGGCGAACCCATTATCGAGGTGAAGCAGGCATGCCGGACAATCAAACCCCCAACTGGAAAATTGCCGGTAAAAACGGCGTCCAGGGCCCGGTCGAAGGCTCGCTCTATTATTCGTCTTCGACGGATGACTGGCAGCCGACGGCGGCTGAAGGCTTCTGGATCAAGCCGCTGTTCGAAGACGCCGAGCGCGGGGAAAAGACCCTGCTGATGAAAGTCGACCCCGGCGCCCATGTCCCCAGCCACACCCATGCCGGGGAGCTTGAGCAACTGTTCGTGCTGCAGGGCTCGTTCTTTGATCAGGATCGCACGTTGCAGGTAGGCGACTATTGTTGCCGCGCCCCGGACGCGGCACACAGCGCGGGTTCGGAGCATGGGGCCATTTTGATGGTGATTTATACCCGGCGTTGAAGAGATAGGGCTGCATGCAGGTTTGCCAAAAGCCGGCTCAACCGACCCGTATAGCTTTCGCCGCAGCCATTTCGGGAAGCGACCGGACCAGCTTTATCCTGGATGCCGCTTGTAAAAAAGCCGAGGAAGTCATTCTGGATCAACGCCTGTTTGTCCTTGCCAACCATGAATTTGATGCGTTTGAACAAGCGCTGGAGTCAAACCCGTTAAGGAGTAACGAATGTCTGCGCCAACTGCTGGAAAGGCCGCCTCGCTGGAGCTGACCGCCCCGGAAAAACTCAAGGACATCCATCAGCTGAGCGCCTTCGTGGCGATCTGCTCAGGGACGCGATTATCCGAACGATCGCAGCAGCCAGCGAAGTCGGGACAACCGCCCTCGTAGTCCACCCGTTGAATGAAAGGCTGGTGACGCTTTATGAAAAAGCCGGGTTCATCCGCAGCCCACAGCTTTCTCCAATCACGATGATGCTTCCCCCCGCCTGACTACCCCCTCGAGAGCAGATGGGCAGCACCCGCTCTCCTGACTGAACCGACGGATATCACCCCACAGACATCTTCTCGGTCAGGTTCTGCTGCATATACGCCAGGAACCGTCGCTGCAATAGCATCCTGTGCTCGTGCGAATCGTTCTTAGCTTTGGTGACCACAGGTTTTTGTGCCGGACGCTGGACATGTCAGTGGTCGATGAAAACCGGCAAATCCGCCACTATCAGCTAGAGTGAGTTTTGGCCTTATTCGCAGTATGTTGATCCAAATCAACCAGTAATCAGGTCTATGCAAACCTTTTGAATTTTTTTTTGACGCGGCCACTCCTTTCTCTATGAGCAAATGGAGGGGGTCTCATGAGTACCTGTCTTTACGTCATCGAATACAAGCTTCACGGAGAGTCGAAGTCGTTCATCATCCGGGCAAAACCGATGCGCAATGCCGATGCATGGCATTGGGCAAGCTGTGATGCCGGAATAGCACCCATACCTAAACCGGGTAGGCCGCCACTTAAAATGATCTCCAAGCCCCAAGCGGAAAAGTATGGAGTGACCGAGGTTAAATGGCGTGAATCCGCAAAACTGGATTGGACAGAGGTTTCAATTTCATGAGCCCAAGCAACCCGCAGCAAGCCGTGGTCACCGATATCAATGACCAGCGCAGAGTGATGCTGAAGAAAATCGGTAATACCGCTATCCGCACGCATCACCGGGCCAGTTGTCATTGTGGCGCCGTTATCCTCGAGATCCATTTGCCTGAAGGCGTTCCCAGTCCACACCGATGCGACTGCTCGTTCTGTAAACGCAAAGGCGCAATCGTCGCCGCAGTGGAATGGGCAGATCTCAAGGTGATCAGGGGCAAGTCCGCGCTGTCGAGGTATCAGTTCGGCAAGCATGTGGCCGAGCATTACTTTTGTAAAAACTGCGGCACCTATACGCATCACCGACTCAGCAACAATCCGGAAGAGTTCGGTTTCAACATCGGCTGCCTGGAAGGGGTCAATCCCTTCGACCTGAATGATGTCCCGGTCGCGGATGGCGGGGTCTGGAACTCACTGTGAACCAGTGAGCCCCAGGGTTTTCCGATGGTTCCAGCAACACGGGAGGCCCGTTGGACCTCCCGTCACTCGCCCGATCACGAAGTACCCAATCCTCGCGACAGGTCGGCTGCACTCGCTTCGCTCGCGGGGCCCGGGCGCGGTTCCCCATCCGGCTTGACGTCCATATCCGGGTGCTCCGTCGTTTTTGTCACCGTATCGCGCACCGCCTCGAACCCCTCCCGAGCCTGCTGCTTGACCTTGTCGGCCAGGCCTGCACTGGTCTTGCCCAGATAACGTTGCTCCGTCGCCGTCGAAGGCAATGCCGCGCCCAACATGGCACCCAACGCGATGCCCGCAGCGGCGACCATCAGCGGTTGTTCCTGCAGCAAATGGCGCAATTGATGACTCATCACTTGGGTACTGCGTGCCAAACGGTCACTGGCATCATGCATCGCATGGCTGATGTTTTCCGTGGCAGCGCCCAGATTGTCGCCCAGGTTTACCGCCTTGCCCTTGACCGTCTGATAGCCCTCTTTGAACGAGTCCGCGGTGTGGTGCAAATGGTCCCGCGCACTGTCGATACCGTCGGTCAAGCCATCAACCCACTCCCCAGCCTTGTCCGCCGCGCTTGGGCCAGTTCGATAGTCCGGACGTGGCGTCGGTGGACGGTTCTGACTCATCATCAACCACAGCAATCCAACCGAGGTGATTACAGCCGGAACCGGGTTGTTACGCACGCTGGTTCCCAGGTTGGTCAGGAACGTCGTGCCGTTGCTCTGCATCATCCCCAATGCCTGGTCGAACATCTGGCCCGGCGTAAACTTGCTTTCCAGGGCATCGACGATATTGCCGATGCTTGCTCGCTGCGCATCGATTTCGCGCTCGATGGCTTCCGGACTCTTTTGCGATTCAATCTCCAATTCACGGTTCATGAGACTTTCCTCCGCAGCGCTTCCTGGTCTTTATTCAAGGCGCCCAGCGTGCGCTCAGGCTTGAAGTGGGACGGCTCGAATTGTTTCTTCCCCGACTGCAGCATGACGAACCCGACAATCATCACCACGACGCCCACAATCAGCGCGGCCAACCATGGCGCCATCACCATGCTCAGGCCGTAGACGGCGGACATCAACAAGATGATGAACCCCGCCAGCAGGACAATCGCCCCCCCCCGCCACACCGGCAATGCCGGCCTTGAGCGTGGTGAGGCTGGCTTGCAACTCGGCCTTGGCCAACGCCAGCTCCTTGCTGAAGAGATCGGGCACTTCACGGGACAATTGCCGCAACAATCCGACTACCGAGGCGTCCTGTTCGGGAGCGGACAGCGGTCTTGAACCTGGAAAATCCGGATCTTGTCTGTTCATCACAATTCTCCTTTGAAGGTTGTCGAACCCGGTGTCGACGTCGTGGCAAAGTCCGAAGGGTGGTCCTGTTCATTCGGCGACGCCGGCGTGATGCCGGTGGCCAGGCCGGCCCCCGGATCGGTGCGCGATGCAACGGAGGTTTCATAAGGCCGATGGGCGCCGAAACCGCCTGACGGCGGCATAGAGCTGCCGGTGGCCGGGTCACTGGCATCGGCAAAGGTCGCGGCAGGGGCACTGCCGGCTTTCAGAAAGCGCGACAGGCCAAAGCCCAGCGCGATGCTGCCGGCGATGAAGAGTGCCGGATTGCTGCGAGCCAGGTCGGCCCCATCATGGAGTAGCTGCTCGGCGCTTTTGCCGCGCAGATTTCCTGCCAGGCCGCTCATGGAGTGCGCCATGTCGGCGAGGTAGTCGGACATGCCGAGCGTGTCCTTGCTTTCAAGTTCGGAAAGGACGGACTTCGCGCCCTTGGCCAGGGCCTCGATCTGATCCGCCGCTGTATCGCGGTATTGCCCGAACTGCGCATCCACCTGTTGCCTCGCGCCGCCCAGCACCTCGGTTACGTCTTCCTTCAAATGTTGAAAGTCTTGCTCAGGCCTCCCTGTGTTGTCCTGCTGATCTGTCTGAGTGCCAGCTCTGGTGTCTGAAGTATTCATGACGTTCCTCGCCTTCCATATAAAAAAAGCGTTATAGGGTCCGCCACGAATTACCCGCAGCCCCCCTCATTTCAAAGGACGGAGCGCAGTTGTCGGGAGTTCCAAAGGAATGATGAGCGATGCGTTATGAGTGAGAACCACGACAGTCAGTCATCTCGATGGAACCCTGTACTGACCCCGCCCTCTATCGCTCACCGGGTAGAGATTGACCCCTAGATGGACGGCCTTTTACAACGCAGGCGTCACCGTGAGGGACAGCAGGTATTCACCAAAGCCGCCGCAACATTTGTAATCCCTGCGCGCACTCGTAACGACCGGGTTGGTTGCCGTCCAGATAATGCGGGCATTGATTCGTTCAAGTGCGGCAACCAGGTGCACGTCTTCGTGGGCTACCAGATGCTGGAAACCGCCAGCGTCGCGATACGCGGTGGCACTCAGGCCGAGATTGGCGCCATGGATGTGACGATGGTTCTCGATGAACTGGTAGCGCTCCATATACCTGGCGCGAACCCACTCGCCATGATCATCCCAACTGTCGACCTCGACCGTTCCGCACACCGCATCAACCATGAATTCAAGTTGGCGTGCGAGCCAATCGGGAGGCACCACCGTGTCGGCATCGGTAAAGGCGAGCCACTGCGCTCCAGCACTGAGCAGTTGTTCCGCACCGGTCGCCCTGGCTTTCCCGACATTCTGGAAACAGACCATCAACGCGCTGACTTCCAGGGCAGCGACCAACCGGTCTGTGGCGTCTGAACAATCGTCCAGCACCACCAGCACCGTTACCTGGCGACCTTCGAGCCCCGGATGTTTTGCGGCAAGCAAGACGGATGAAAGGCAGGTGGCAATATGTTTTTCTTCATTATGGGCGGGTATCACGACGCCAATCATTGAGGGTCCCTCGATTCAGCGAAGCCGATGGTCTTCACCTATCGACCCTGCGCGCCTTCGGAAGGTTTAAAGAATGTCTGGTCCCGACGCTGGTTCTGTCATGGATGAGCGCCAGTCGTCCAGAAACATTCCTCGTCAAGATCGGCTCATCAACCCATGGTGACGGTTATCTTGAAGTCAGCCCTGGCGACAGCCGCCATGCCTCTATCGATCTGTTCTTCCGCGACCTGGCCCTGGCACACCGCGAACGGGCCTTTTGCGTCGTGCTGCCGGTCGTGGAAATGCCGCAAAAACTGCTGGAGCTGTGGCGCAACGCGAGGGAAATCACGCTACCCAGCGCCAACGATCCGCACCTGCAAACAACGGCCTCAGTGTCTGAGCGCGACGCGGCGAGGTGACGCGGCTCAAGGGTGAGAACCTCAAGGGCTATGTGAAGATTGCCCGGGACCTGACTGGCCACAAACGCTTGCACGAAGAGCAAAACCAGCAGTTGGCTGAAACACAGATCAGCAGCCATCTGAAAGACGAGTTCTTCGCCGTCATGTCCCATGAGCTCAAGCATCCGCTCAATCTGATCCAGCTCAACGCGGAGCTGTTGCGACGCCTGCCCGTTACCAAATCCCTGGCCCCCGCGGCCAAGGCGGTCGACACCATCTGTGACGCCGTCAACAGTCAGGCACGCATCATCAACGACCTGCTGGATGTGGCGCGTTTACGCACGGGCAAACTCAAACTCAAGCTTGCCGCCATGGACGTGTGCCAAGTGTTGCAAGACATTCATGCCGTCGTCAGTGATGACGCAGCAGGCATCAACGTCACCCTGCGCCTGCCCGACGCGGGTCAACCGCTGACGATCGATGCCGACCCGAGTGGAGCAGATCATCTGGAACCTGGTGAACAATGCGCTGAAATTCACCCCGGCGGGCGGCCAGGTCCAGTTGGTGGCCAGTCGCGAGGGCGACATGGCCCGGCTCGAGGTCAAGGACAGTGGCGCAGGCTTGAGTGCGCAGAGCATCAGCGAAGTGTTTGAACTGTTTGGCCAGGCCGCCAATCAGCATGCGACCCATCAACGGGATGGGCTGGGGATCGGTCTGTCGTTGGTGAGGCAACTGGCCGAAGCCCATGGCGGCAGTGTCGAAGTGAGCTCCGCAGGCCTGGGCCAGGGCTGTACCTTCACGGTCCTGCTGCCGCTGAGCCAATCTGCCGAAGACACGGCGCGACCCGCACCCACCGACGGACTGTCAGGACGCCTTGCCGGCGTCACGGTGCTGCTGGTGGACGACTCGGCGGAGGTTCTGGAAACCCTGCAAATGCTGCTGGAAATGGAGGATGCCCGAGTCATTGCCTTCTCTGAACCGGTGAAGGCGCTGAAAGCGGCACAGACGGGCCAATACGACCTGGTGATCTCCGATGTCGGCATGCCGGTCATGAGCGGCCACGAACTGATGCGCGCGCTGCGCGAGCTCCCGCAGATTCAGGCGGTTCCAGCCATCGCATTGACCGGTTACGGCGCCGAAAGCGATATCGAGGAATCGCGAAAATCGGGTTTCGATCGTCATCTGAGCAAGCCGGTGTCCTATGAACTGCTCATCGAAACCATTGAAGAGCTCAGAAGTGCATTGCTGAAATGATCCCCCGACCGACTGCTGCAAGTGGTGATTGAAGCTTAGTGTCTGGACATCAGCCCATGAAGCACACCCAACCTCAAACCCGGTTCGGAGGCCGTCATCTGTGTGATGCCAAAGACCTTGAATGCCGCCAGCATCAGCACCAGGCCGCCCGGCAAGATGCTCAGGCGATGGGCTTGCAAGCCCGCCAGGCGGAGCTTCTTGACGTGCCCCACTTCCAGCAGGCGCAACGACAGGCGCAACAGGCCGCTGTAGGTGATGCCGTTTTGGCCAAAGTCGTTCAAACCGTTGGCCTTGAGCACTTTGGCCAGCATGCGGGCGGTGCCTGAAGAGCCGATGGTCTGCTGCCAGCCCAGCGCACGATAACGCCGCGCAACTTTTTCAAACGCCAGCGTGGCGACTCGCTCGGCCTCCAGCAGCCTCTGGGCCGTGACGCTGCCCCCCGGAAAGTAGCGCGCACCAAAGGTGCCGCTGCCGATGGCGATACTCTCGGTGACAAGGGGTTGCACGCCCCGGCCCAGAATCAGTTCGGTGGATCCGCCGCCGATATCCACCACCAGGCGCATCTGTTCCGTACCCGGAACCGTGTGGGCCACGCCGGCGTAGACGAGTCGGGCCTCTTCATGCCCGGAGATGACATCGATGCGAAAACCCAGGTGGCGCTCCGCGCTGGCCAGGAACAGTTGCGCATTGTCGGCTTCGCGCACGGCGCTGGTCGCCACCGCCCGCACCCGCCCGGCCTCGAAGCCGCGCAACTTTTTGCCAAATCGCGCGAGCGCCTGCCAGCCTCGATCCAGCGCCAATTCGTCCAGCGCTCCGCCCTGAGCCCCCTCCGCCAGGCGGACAGGTTCACGCAGGGTTTTCACTTCGTGGATCACCAACTGCTGGTCTCGTTTGACCGACTGCCCAATCATCATGCGAAACGCATTGGACCCCAGGTCAATGGCGGCGAACAGAGAGGCGTCTCCTTTCATGGTGGGAATTCCTGGCAGATGCACAAGCCAGCGCCCGGCGTATCGCCGGGCGCAAGAGGGTTTGCCAGAAGCTTGCCAGAGCTGGATGACACGCAGATGACACCGCCGTCACTAGCCCCCACACCCACGCGAGTCGTTATTTGGTGTGAACACCATTGCCTGAACACCACCAATCCCTGTAGGAGCGAGCTTGCTCGCGAAGGTCGTCGACGATAACGCGACCAGCCTGATGCGCCGCAGCGTCCTCGGGCTTTTCGCGAGCAAGCTCGCTCCTACAGGTTCAGCTCATCCAGTTACCACCATCGACATTGTAGGTCTGCGCCACCACGTATTCGCTCTCGGACGACGCCAGGAAAATCGCCATCCCCGTCAAGTCTTCAGCCGTGCCCATTCTGCCAAAAGGTACTTCCTGCCCCACGAGCTGTTTCTTTTCGCCCAGTGGCCGGTTTTCGAATGTGGCAAACATGGCATCGACGCCATCCCAATGCTCGCCATCCACCACGCCTGGTGCGATGGCGTTGACATTGATCCCGTGCTTGATCAGGCCCAGGCCGGCGGATTGCGTCAGGCTGATCACCGCGGCCTTGGTTGCGCAATAAACCCCTACCAGCGCCTCGCCCCTGCGCCCCGCCTGACTGGCCATGTTGATGATCTTGCCGCCATGTCCCTGGCGGATCATCTGGCGCGCGGCGGCCTGCAGGGTGAACAGGGTTCCGGCGACGTTGATCGAAAACAGACGTTCGAAACTGTCGCGGGTGATATCGACGATGGGCGCCAGGTCGAACAGCGCGGCATTGTTGATCAGGATGTCCAACTTGCCTGTCTGCGCGATGACGGCAGCGATGGCGTTATCGATGGACGCCTGGTCGGTCACGTCCATTTCCACGGCGTAGGCGTTCGGCCCCAGTTCGTCGGCCGTGGCCTGGGCTCGCTCCAGATTGATGTCGGCGATGGCGACCGTTGCCCCTTCGCCGATATAGGCCTGGGCGAAGGCTCGTCCTATGCCGCGGGCCGATCCGGTCACCAGTGCACTTTTACCTTGCAGTCGTTTCATTGATTATTTATCCGTTTGTTTGAAAACTTTTTGCAGGTTCTTGATTTTCAGGTTGGCCATGATGGGCCTCTGTTTGTTTTTCTTGTCGGAACCGGCTTGCTGGCGAAGGCGGCCTCGGGATCAATGCAAAACGTGAGGGCCTCTTCGCTGGCAAGCCAGCTCCTACGGGGATCGCGTCAGGTCGGCGATTTTCATTCCACCGCGCCAAACGATTCGATTACAGCACCCTTGGAAAGCCCCGGACAAACGCGTAGCGGATGCTCGACCGATACTTTTTTAACCACTGGCTGGAAAACAGTTCCGAAGGCAAAAAAGTATCAGTCGTGGGTAATAGCGGTGCTAGCCGGAACTCGCCGCGAGGAGGTATGTTGGTCATACACGAAGATCAAATAACAATAAAAGGGGCATGCCATGCCTGATAGCCGAGCTGCTCTGTTCGAACAGCGACCCGCCGAGCTGGAGGTCATCCTGCCTGCGCCCGATCAGTGCTTTCGCTGGTACGAACACGACTACCCCTACGCCCTGGCTCGTTGGAACCATCACCCTGAATTCGAGATTCATCTGATCCGCCAAGGCAGCGGCAAGCTGGTCGCCGGCGACTACATCGGTGCGTTTGGCGCAGGTCATGTCGCGCTGATCGGCCCCGACCTGCCCCATGACTGGATAGGCGACCTGGCACCCGGTGAATACCTGCCCGGGCGCGATGTGGTGCTGCAGTTCGACGGTGCAGCCCTCCTGGCCTTGCGCGGCACCCTGCCTGAGCTGGGTGAGTTGCAGGACCTGTTTGCACGGGCCCGTCGCGGCCTGGAGTTCACCGGGGCAACCGCCGTGCAGGCCGCTCGATTGCTCGAAGCCATAGGTCCCGCGCAAGGGCTCGAACGCCTGATCCTGTTCCTGCAGCTGATCAACACGCTGCTCAAAGCGCCCACGCAGGATGCGCACTCGTTGGCCAGTGCCTGCTATGTGCCGACCCTGGATGACCGCAGTTCCGAGCGCATCATCAAGGCCTTCGACTATCTGCTGACCGAGCTGACAGACGACCCTCGGCTATCGGTCATCGCGCGACGCCTGGACATGAGCGAGCCGGGGTTTTCGCGCTTCTTCAAAAGAATTACCGGTCATGGCTTCATCGATCTCATGCGCAAGCTCAGGGTTCAACGCGCCTGCAGGCTGTTGTTGCAGACAGAGATGTCGGTGGCCGACATCTGTTTTGAGGTGGGCTACGCCAATCTCTCCAACTTCAACCGGCATTTCCGGATCGAAATGGACCAGACTCCGAGCGAATATCGTCGCGCAACGGCAATGACGCTGTTCAACCGCAACGCAGTTCACCCCGCTCTTCCGTTCACCACAGCCCATTGATCGAGTGGTGTCCGGTGATCGCCCCGGATCAGCCAACAGCCATCACTCCAGGAAAAAATTGAGGAAATGACCATGGTATTGCCTCGCGCAATCGTATTTGGCGAAGCCCTGACCGACCTTGTCCAGGGTACGCCCGGACAATGGCAAGGCTACCCGGGCGGCGCGCCCTGGAACGTGGCACGCGCACTGAGTCGCCTGGGCGTCGACAGCGCCTTCGCCGGGTCCGTCAGCACCGATTCCCTGGGCGACGAGATCGCCCGGCAGTCGCAAGCGGCAGGTCTGGATCTGCGATTCTTACAACGAGTGAACCGCGATCCCCTGGTCGCCATCGTCCCGTCGAGCCGCCCTCCACGCTATTTTTTTGCCGGGGAGGCCGATCTGTTTTTTGATCCGGACCTGCTGCCGCCCGGCTGATCGAGCAGGCGCAAGTGTGTCATTTCAGCTGCATCAGCCTGGCGCGTCAGCCCCTGGGAGACCGCCTGGTAACGCTCGCCGAGCAAGCCAAGGCAGCCGGCAAACGAATCAGCTTTGACCCGAACTGGCGCAATTTGATGGACAGCCATTATCGCGAACAGACCTTTCCGACGATGACCGCCCTGGCCGACATGATCAAGCTGTCCGACGAAGACCTTCGGCACATCTACCCGGGCTTGAGCGAACACCAGGCACTGGACGAGCTGCGCGCGCTTAATCCCATGGCCGAAATCCTGTTCACCCGGGGGGAGCATGGCATGCTGCTTCACACCCCCGACAGCCAGTACGAGCAACCGGCGATCCCGGTGACCGTGGCCGATACGGTCGGTGCAGGCGACGCGTGCATGGCCGGCTGGCTCGCATCGGACTTGCTCGGCATTGGCGACGTGCGCGAACGCCTGCGATTCTCTGCAGCCTGCGCCTCCCTGTCGTGCCGCCATGCCGGCGCCCATGCTCCGACCCTGGCCGATGTGAACGACCTGCTTGAGACATCAGCGTTACAGTCGTAACACCGCTGAAACACTCAACTTTTTGCTTCGCCAATACCCGACGGTCAACCGGGGGGCGGCCGGTTCCGATGCTACGCTTTCAACTCCTCGAGTAGAGTTGAAGCGATGCAAAAAGAACCCTCACTCCCCAGCCGATCGCCGGTGCAGCGATGAAGCGAACCCTCATGGGAGGCATCGCCGTCGCGGTGATCGGAGCGATGACCTATGGGCTCATCCAGTGGAACACCGTCGAACACCGCAAAGTGGACGCGCGGTGCAACGAAGCCAAGCAGGCGCTCAAAAGCGTGGAAATCCGCGCACGGGCGTTGGCCGCCGGATTGTCGGTCGAAGAGTACGCCAAGGACGAGGAAGCCAAAGTGGCGGCCTTGATCGATGCCCTCGACGCGGCGACCAATGAAGCCGAGGTCAACCGGGTGATAGAAGCTCACGCAGCCTCCATCGAAGCCCAGGCAGCCGCTATCGACGCGGAGATCAATGCTCGGGGCGAGCAGATATTCCTCGACCAGCGCCCCATGAAACGGCGGATACCGGCCGACGTCAGACAGGAACTGAAACGCGCCGCGAAAGCGGTCAGCGTGGCGTGCAGTTAGCGCTGCGATCGCCCTGACACTTTATGTCAAACAATATTCAGACCAGGCACCCGCTCAAAACCGCCTCCACCCATTGATACCCGGGCCAGTTTTGTCGCCACTTGATACCATCCAGCACATTGATATGAAGCTTTAATGTCTGGAAAAACTTTTGTGAACATCATTCGTCACTGTTTACGACACCCCTACGCGCGTCTCATCGCCCTCATCGGACTGGTTCTGATCATGCCCCTGTGCCTGCGTGCAGCGCAGGGCTGGTCGAATCCACATGGCTACCTGTCGGACCTGTGCATTGCGAGCCTGCTCATCGTGCTCCTGCACCGTCGCCCCTGGTGGCTGGCCCTGCCGATATTGCTGGCCTGGGGCCTCATGACCGTGGCGACCGCCGAACTGGTCAGCGCGGTCGGCCGGTTGCCCACCCTTTCGGACTTGCATTAACTGATCGATCCGCAGTTTCCTGAAAACTCCACCGGCGGCGGATTCGCCCAACCCTGGCTGGCCGCCACCTTGCTGCTGGGACTGATGGCGTGGCTGTGCACCCACTGGCTGGGCGCTGCGACACCTGCACCGCGCCTGCCCCGTCATGCCTGGTCGGTGCCGCTGTCGCTGTTGATCGCTCACTGGGGTGCGCAACACCTGCAACCGACCGATGCCGACCAGTGGCATGTGTTCAACTTGCCGCACCAGGTGCTGGCCGCCGGCGTGGGCGAGGTTCAAGCGCGCGCGGAAGACTGGCTGGAAGGTGACGAGATCGATGTCGCCCCGCAGATGGCAGGGCTCACCGAGCTCGACCTGACCGGCCAACGACTGCTGGCAGCCCCGGGACGTGCACGCAACGTGTTGATCATTGCCCTGGAAGGCATTCCCGGCGCCTATGTCGGAGTCAACCGCCAGGCCCTGCACAGCAGTTATCAAGAGAACCTGATGCCCCATCTCAGCCAGTGGGCGGAACGGGGTATGAACACGCCGGACTACGTGCTGCACAGCCACCAGACCATTCGTGGCCTGTACGCGATGCTCTGCGGCGATTACGACAAGCTCGACAATGGCACCCCCAAAGGCATCGAGATGCTGACCCAGAGCGAACGCAACCAGGCCTGCCTGCCGGCACAGTTGCGCAAGAACGGCTTCTCCACCCACTACCTTCAGGGCGCCGGGCTGCGCTTCATGGCCAAAGACAAGATCATGCCGCACATCGGTTTCGACGCGACCCATGGCCTCGAATGGTTCACCAATGCGTCCTACCTCGACTTCCCGTGGGGCAAGGATGACAAGGCCTTTTTCGAAGGCGCGCTGGATTACGTCGGCCAGCTGGAGAAAAACCAAAAGCCGTGGATGCTGACGCTGCTGACCGTCGGCACGCACCAGCCCTACTCGGCCCCGGACGACTATTTGCAGCGATATGACACCGCCAAGCAAGCCGCCGTGGGTTACCTGGACGATGCCCTTGGGCAATTCCTCGGCGGCCTGGAACGCCAGGGCGTCCTCAAGGACACCCTGGTGGTGATCACGTCCGACGAATCCCACGGCATCGACGGCGTGCGCCTCGCGTCTTCCTGGGGCTTCAACCTGACACTGGCACCCGAGCAAGCGCAGCTGCCGCAGATCAAGACCGGGGTCTACGGCCATGTCGACCTGAGCACCTCGATCCTCGACTACTTCGCCTTGCCTATCCCTGCGACCCTGAGCGGTCGCTCGCTGTTTCGCCAGTACGATACCGGCCGCGAGATCATGTCGTTCACCAACGGCAAGCTGCGCTACCACGATGGCCAGGGCACCTTCACCGAGTGTGACTTTCAACAGCGCTGCCGGTATTACGCCAGCGAAGGCTTCATCGCCGAACGTGCGACCTTGACCGGTCAATACGGCGGCAAGCGTGCGCGCCAGATCACGGCACGCGCCGCAGCCCTGGATCACACCCTGTTGCAGACACCGCAGAGCCTGCACTACCAGTTCGGCAGCCCGACCATCATTCCTCTCCAGGCGCAGATCAAGGATGACTGGGCCGACAACCTGATCGGCGCGCAGTACCTTGAAATGCCCAAAGGCTCCCACACCCGCGTGCGCCTGACCGTGCGCTCGGTCGACCCCCATCAGAACGCCTACATCCAGCTCAAGACCAAGGAGCTGGAACAGGATGTGCAATTGGGCCTGCCCAGCGAAATGCTCGTCACGGTCGACCAGCCACTGGAGATGGATTTCAGCTTCCCCAATCCGCAGTCGCGCAAGGCGTTCTCTTTCCATCTGCTGGGGTATGGATCGGGCGCGGTCGAAGTCAGCGACTTCAGTGTGATCACCGAACTGCCCGGGCAAGAGGAATCGCCGGCCGAAACCCTCGACGATGACATCGCCGAATCGAGCTGACCGACCCAGGACACCTGAGCCAGAGCCGTTGCAGCAGGCCAAGACAATTATTTGACGCCTGAAACAAGTTGGATCCCATTAATAATTTAGCTGCTAACATTCCGGGAAAGGATGGCCATATAGAGGCATACAATGAGCAGCGCAGCTAAGCACGGTTGGAAATGGGCCTACGAGAAACTTCGTGGATTGCACTGCACCAGGACCACGGCGCTTTACCGGGCGACCCTCTATTGGCTGCGTGGCGACACCGGATCCTGCACCAGCCAGGACAATTGGCAGAAAATTCGTCTGCGACGCTAACCCTGTGGGAGCGAGCCTGCTCGCGAAAGCGGTCGATCAGTCAACATCCATGTTGAATTTGACGACCCCTTCGCCGGCAAGCCGGTCTCGCTCCCACAGTTGATCTGCGGTGATTGCTACATTGGCGTAGCTTTTCAGCTCAATTCGCTTTCCCGGATCAGCTTCTTGTTGATCTTGCCGACACTGGTCTTGGGAATCTCGGCGACGAACTTGAACTGCTTGGGGATCGCCCATCTGTTGATGCGGCCACGCTCGACAAACCCTTGCAGGTGCGTCTCCAGGATCTTGCGATCGAGGTACTGCCCAGGCTCGCACACCACCAGCGCCATAGGCCGCTCACCCCATTGCTCATCGGCAATGCCCACCACCGCGACCGACATCACCGCCGCGTGTTCGCTGATCAGGCTCTCCAGTTCCAGGGAGCTGATCCACTCCCCGCCCGTCTTGATCACATCCTTGATGCGGTCCTTGATTTCCACGCCACCCAGCGGATCGATGGAGGCCAGGTCGCCGGTGTGCAGCCAGCCGTTGTGCCACAGCTCGGCGCCCTTTTCCGGCTCCTTGAAATAGCCTTGGGTCAGCCAGGGCGCGCGCACTACGATCTCGCCCAGCGACTCGCCGTCATGGGCCACGTCGTTGCCGCTGGCATCGATGATTTTCAGGTCGACCATCGGCACCGGCGTGCCGGTCTTGATCCGGGTGGCCAGTTGCGCCTGGGTGGATTGATCGAGGTCTGCGTCACGCAAGTAAGTCAGGCACAGCAACGGGCAGGTCTCGGACATGCCGTAGCCGCTGTGCACCTGAATGCCTTTGGCGCTGGCTTCGCTGGCAATGCCCAAGGTCAACGCACTGCCGCCCAGGAGCATTTTCCAGCCGTCGAAAGAGGTCTGCTTCGCTTCATCACAGTTGAGGATCATTTGCAGGATCGTCGGCACGCAATGGGAGAAGGTGACCTTCTCTTCACGGAACAACCGCACCAGGCTATTGGGTTCGTAACGGCCGGGGTACACCTGCTTGATGCCCATCAGGGTCGCGACATAGGGCACGCCCCAGGCATGCACGTGGAACATCGGCGTGATCGGCATGTACACATCGTCGGAGCGTAACAGCGGCAGGCCTTGATAGACGCCCAGCGTGCCCACGGCATTCAAGGTGTGCAGCACCAACTGGCGATGGGTGAAATACACCCCTTTCGGCGCGCCGGTGGTGCCGGTGGTGTAGAACAGCGTCGCCACCGAATTTTCATCGAAATCGGGGAAGTCGTATTGGTCTGCCGCACCGGACAACAGGTTTTCATATTCCCCCAGCACCGGTAACGATGTGTTCGTTGCTCTGTCGTCCGTGAGCTGCATGTAACCTTTGACGGTCTTCAGCTGTCCGTGGATCTGCTCGACCAGCGGCACAAAATCGTCATGCACCAGCACCAGGTCATCCTCGGCGTGGTTCATGGTGTAGAGCACCTGATCCGGCGAAAGACGGATGTTCACGGTATGCAGCACCGCGCCGATCATCGGCACGGCGAAGAAGCACTCCAGGTACCGGTGGCTGTCCCAGTCGAGCAGGGCCACGGTATCCCCGGCCTTGACGCCAGCCGCGGTCAGGGCGTTGGCCAGTCGGCGGATGCGCTGGTTGAGGGTCTGGTAGCTGTAGCGCAGTTTGTCGGCGTAGACGATTTCCCGCCCCGGTTCGTAACGCACGCCAGACAGCAATAATTGCTTGATCAGCAAGGGATAGGCGTAGGCGCCGTCGGCAGGCGGAATTATTTTTGTCGCCATCATGGTTGGGTTCCTTGTTCTTTCGATCAGAAGTGCGCTGCGTCCAGCTCGTAGAGGGATGCGCTGCCGGCCTTGGCTGACGCGCTCAACGAATGGATGCGCGGCAGCAGGCGGGCAAAGTAGAAACGCGCGGTGCCCAGCTTGCTGAGGTAGAAGTCATCCTCGGCCTGTTTGCCCATGGCCGCGTTGGCCATCCGGGCCCACATGTAGGCATAGGCGGTGTAGCCGAATACCTGCAGGTACTCGACCGAGGCGGCGCCGATTTCGTTGGGATTGTTCATGGCCCGATCCAGCAGCCACGCGGTCAGGTCATCGAGGGTGTCCACGGCGGCATTCAACGGCTGGGTGAACTCGCCAAGTTCAGCGCTGGCGTTAGCGGTGAACTGGCGAATCTCGTCGGCGAACAACCGGTAGAGCGCCCCGCCGCTGCCGACGATCTTGCGCCCGGCCAGGTCCAGGGACTGGATGCCATTGGTGCCTTCGTAGATCTGGGTGATGCGCACATCGCGCACCAATTGCTCCTGGCCCCATTCGCGGATGTAACCATGGCCGCCGAAGATCTGTTGGCCATGCACCGTGGTTTCCAACCCCATGTCGGTCAGGAACGCCTTGGCCACCGGGGTCAGCAGCGACACCAGTTGCTCGGCGCGGGCGCGGGTTGGCGCGTCATCGCTGTACTTGGCGGTGTCCAGTTGCAGCGCCACGTAGCTGGAGAACGCCCGCCCGCCCTCGTTCAGGGCTTTCATGGTCAGCAGCATGCGCCGCACGTCCGGGTGCACGATGATCGGGTCGGCGGCCTTGTCCTTGTGCTGCGCACCGGTCGGCGCACGGCTCTGCAGGCGGTCCCGGGCATATTCGACGGCGTTCTGGTACGAGCGCTCACCCAACGCCAGGCCCTGGACACCCACGCCCAGACGTTCGTAGTTCATCATGGTGAACATCGCCGCCAGGCCTTTGTTTGGCGCATCGATGATCCAGCCGCTGGCCCCGTCGAAGTTCATCACGCAGGTGGCCGACGCCTTGATGCCCATCTTGTGTTCGATGGAGCCGCAGGACAGCGCGTTGCGCTCGCCCAGCGAGCCGTCGTCGTTGACCAGCACCTTGGGCACCAGAAACAGCGAAATGCCTTTGGGGCCGGCGGGCGCATCCGGCAGCCGGGCCAGGACCAGATGGATAATGTTTTCGGTCAGGTCGTGCTCGCCGCCGGTGATGAAGATCTTGCTGCCGCTGATCTTGAAACTGCCGTCGGCCTGAGGTTCGGCCCGGGTGCGAATCAGGCCCAGGTCGGTACCGGCATGCGCCTCGGTCAGGCACATGGAGCCGGTCCAGGTGCCGGCATACATGTTTGGCAGATACTTCTGTTTCAGCGCTTCGCTGGCGTGCGCGTTGATCGACAGGCACGCACCGGCAGTCAGCATCGGGTACAGGCCGAATGACAGGCTGGCCGAGTTGACCATCTCCTCGATCTGGGCCGAAATGGCCTTGGGCATGCCCATGCCACCGAACTGCGGATCGCCGCCAACGCCGACCCAACCGCCTTCGGCGAAGGCCTGGTAGGCGGCGCCAAAACCGTCCGGCGCCTGGACCGCGCCGTTGTTCCAGGTGCAGCCCTGCTCGTCGCTGCTGCGGTTCAGCGGTGCGACCACTTCGGCGCTGATCTTGCCGGCCTCTTCCAGGATCGCGGCAGCCGTTTCTTCATCGATCACCTCGGCCAGGCCGGGCAAACCGGCCCATAGCCGGGACACCTCGAAGACCTCGTTGAGGACGAAGCGCATGTCGCGCAAGGGAGCTTTGTAATCAGACATCGTTGCTTACTCGGAAGTGGTCAGGGCATGTGGCATGTCCTGACGTTGGGATGTACCGGTTTTACCCGTTTGCGCCACAGGGGCTTGCGCAACGGGGTGACGCAGCAGGAAGTACGACAGGGCCGGAATCAGGATCAACGCGCCGAGCATGTTCCACAGGAACATGAAGGTCAGCAGGATGCCCATGTCGGCCTGGAACTTGATCGGTGACCAGACCCAGCACACCACGCCGGCGGCCAGGGTGATGCCCACCAGCCCTACCACCCGGCCGGTGAACGCGACCGCGTTGCGATAAGCCTGGGACAACGGCAGGCCCTGGCGCTGGTACTGCAGTTGCACGCTGAGCAGGTACAAGGCGTAGTCGACACCGATCCCGACGCCGAGGGCGATCACCGGCAGAGTCGCCACCTTCACGCCAATGCCCATGACCACCATCAATGCCTCGCAGAGGATCGAGGTCAGCACCAGCGGCAACAGGGCCACCAGCGTGGCGCGCCAGCTGCGGAAGGTGATCAGGCAGAACAACGTCACCGCCGCGTAGACGTACAACAGCATGGTGCGGTTGGCCTCGCGCACCACGATGTTGGTCGCCGCCTCGATGCCGGCGGACCCGGCAGCCAGCAGGAACTGGCGATCTTCGCTGTTGTTATCCCAGGCGAATTGTTCGGCGATGGCCACCACCGCGTCCAGGGTCTCGGCCTTGTGGTCCTTGAGGTAGGCGATCACCGGCATCAGCGAGCAGTCGTTGTTGAACAACTCCGGGGAGTTGACCGAGGCTTGCTGCGCGGCGTAGTTCAGCACGTCCTGGTTGCGCTGGATGCTGTTGAGCTTGGGGTTGCCCTCGTAAGTACCGGCGGTGATCTGCCGCACGGCGTTGACCAGCGAGGACGTCGCCTGAACCCCGGGGGATTGCTGCAGCTCCCAGGCCAGGCGGTCGGCGAGGATCAGCGTCTTATAGCTCAGGCAACCTTCCGGCGCGGTCTTGATCATCACCGCGAACAGGTCGCTGGACAGCGCGTAGTGGCTGGTGATGTAGGCGTTGTCGAGGTTGTAGCGCGAGTCGGCCCGCAGCTCCGGAGCGCCACTGTCGAGATCGCCGATTTTCAGCTGCAGGCTGACCATGAAGCCGCCAATGCCCATCAGCGCCGCCACCAGGACTGCGCCGGTCGCCCACTTGCGCGTAGTGAAGCGATCGAGCATGTCCCACAGTTTGCCAAAGCCTTTGTGCCCTTCGGCACGGGTGTCGATTTTCAGCGCGCGCTCGGCCGCCTTCGCGCCGACGCCGACATAGGACAGCGCCACCGGCATCA
>NZ_MULM01000180.1:0-166380 GCF_002029345.1 Pseudomonas sp. VI4.1 | reverse complement strand
CGATGAATTCCTTATCGGCGCTTCGGGTAGAAAGGGCGGGACGAGAAGTCTCCCACGGTCCGTACTGGTCAGAGTCGGAATCGAGCTTTTAGTCCCGCCCACCCCTTCAAGTCTAAACATACAAGCGAGCTCGCTCGCGATGGACGTCAACGATAACGCAGGTAGCCTGATCCCCCCCAGCGGCCTCGGGTTTTTCGCGAGCAAGCTCGCTCCTACAATCGTAAGGCCAAGGGTTGTCAGGCGCGGGCAGCGAGGTTCAAACTGCGGCCTTTGTCGCAGACCGCGTCTTGCGTCTTTCTATTTATAAGCAAGTTCATACGCTTGCGTTGTTGACCATTCATTCAGGGACCCGGACATGGAACTGGTTGTAAAAAGCGTTAACCCAGAAACGTTGAAGACCGCCACGCTGGTAGTCGCCGTTGGCGAAGGCCGCAAGCTTGGCGCTACTGCTCGCCTGCTCGACGAACTGAGCGGTGGCGCCATCAGCGCGGTGCTCAAGCGCGGCGACCTGGCCGGCAAGGTCGGCCAGAGCCTGTTGCTGCACAGCCTGCCGAACCTCAAGGCCGAACGCGTGCTGCTGGTGGGCGTGGGCAAGGACGAAGAGCTGGGCGACCGCCCGTTCCGCAAGATCATCGCCGGCATCCTCAATACCCTTAAAGGCCTGGGCGGCAGCGATGCCGTGCTGGCCCTGGACGAAGTCGCGGTCAAAGGCCGTGACAGCTACGGCAAGACCCGCCTGCTGGCCGAAACCCTGGTGGACGGCGAATACTCCTTCGATCAGTTCAAGAGCCAGAAAGCCGAGCCTCGCACCCTGAAGAAAGTCACCCTGGTGACCATCAAGGCAGCCCAGGCCGAAGTCGAGCGCGCCGTGGCCCATGCCACCGCCATCGCCAATGGCATGGCGTTTACCCGCGACCTGGGCAACCTGCCGCCGAACATCTGCCACCCGACCTTCCTCGGCGAACAAGCCAAGAACCTGGGCAAGGAATTCAAGAGCCTGAAAGTCGAAGTCCTCGATGAGAAGAAGATCAAGGACCTGGGCATGGGCTCGTTCTACGCCGTCGGCCAGGGCAGTGCCCAGCCACCGCGCCTGATCGTCATGCAGTACAACGGCGGCAAGAAATCCGAGAAGCCGTACGCACTGGTCGGCAAAGGCATCACCTTCGACACCGGCGGCATCAGCCTGAAACCAGGCGCCGGCATGGATGAAATGAAGTACGACATGGGCGGCGCCGCCAGCGTCTTCGGCACCCTGCGAGCCGTGCTCGAACTGAAACTGCCGATCAACCTGGTGTGCATCCTGGCCTGCGCCGAGAACATGCCGAGCGGCAACGCTGCGCGCCCTGGCGATATCGTCACCACCATGAGCGGCCAGACCGTGGAAATCCTCAACACCGACGCCGAAGGCCGCCTGGTGCTGTGCGACGCCCTGACCTACTCCGAGCGCTTCAAGCCGCAAGCGGTCATCGACATCGCCACCCTGACCGGCGCTTGCGTCGTCGCACTGGGCTCCCATACCTCGGGCCTGCTGGGCAACAACGACGAACTGATCGGCCAACTGTTGAGCGCCGGCCAGTCCGCCGACGACCGCGCCTGGCAACTGCCGTTGTTCGATGAGTACCAGGAACAGCTGGACAGCCCGTTCGCCGACATCGCCAACATTGGCGGCCCGAAAGCCGGCACCATCACCGCGGCCTGCTTCCTGTCGCGCTTCACCAAGAACCTGAACTGGGCGCACCTGGACATCGCCGGCACGGCGTGGACCAGTGGCGGCAAGGACAAGGGCGCCACTGGCCGTCCGGTTCCACTGCTGACCCAATACCTGCTGGACCGCGCCAAAGCCTAAATATCGCTCACTGACCACTGTAGGAGCGAGCTTGCTCGCGAAAAACTCAAGATCGCCGCGATTAACCTGGTTTCCCGCGTAATCGTTGACGACCTTCGCGAGCAAGCTCGCTCCTACAGATTCCGCGGAAGTTGATTCCAGGAACCGCAATGACCAAAGTCGACTTCTACATCCTGCCCAGCGCCGATCCGTCGGCGCGGCTGGATTTCGCCTGCAAGCTCACCGAGAAAGCCTGGCGCATGGGCCACCGCATCTACCTGCATTGCAGCGATGCCGCCCAGCGTGACGATCTCGATGCGCGCCTGTGGGCCTTCAAGGGCGAAAGCTTCGTGCCTCATGGTCCCGCCGAAAGCGAGCCCGAGGGGGTGATCGTGCTCGGCCTTGGCGATGACTGCGGTCTGCACCAGGATCTGCTGGTCAACCTCGACTTGAAAATCCCGACCTTCGCCGGGCAATTCGCCCGCGTGGCGGAAGTGGTGGTTGAAGATCCGACAATTCGTCAGGCCGCGCGGGAGAGTTTCCGCTTCTACCGCGAACAGGGCTATCCTCTGCAAGATCACCGTCTACAGCGACTCTGAGCATTCCGATGGACACTCCAAAACAGCAACAGTCCGCGCACCTGCTGGACGACCTCGAGTCGATCCGGCAACTGCTCGGCGACGACAACCTGCAACCGCCCCTGCTGACCGATACGGTCGAGGACGATGACCAGGAACAGATTCCGATGTTGTTCGATGCGGTCAGCGCCTCCCAGCCTACAGCCGAACCGACGCCACCCACCCCTGCCGCCGAGCCTTCACCTGCGGCCGATAAAGGCCCGGACGCCCTGCTGCATCTGGACGGAGAACTGCGCTCCGCCGCCATGCTGATCATGCAAGACGTGATCGACGACTTCGCCCCGCACATCGAAACCGAAATCAAACGCCGGCTCGCTGCGCGGATGGATCGGCTGCTCAGCCAGTACGAATAGACACCACCATTCCAATGTGGGAGCGGGCTTGCTCGCGAAGAGGCAGTAACATGCAACATTTGTGTTGGATGACAGGCTGCCTTCGCGAGCAAGCCCGGCTCCCACATTGTTTTTGTGCAATGGCTGATAGTCAGCTCATCCCGCGATCAACTCGCCCTCTGCCCCATGCCCCGCTATACTTGCCGGCTTTTCCTGAATAAATGCCAATAGGGTCCCGCCGCGCATGGATAAGACCTACCAGCCGCACGCCATTGAAACTTCCTGGTACAACACCTGGGAGTCAGAGAATTACTTCGCCCCGCAAGGCGCGGGCGAGTCCTACACCATCATGATCCCGCCGCCGAACGTCACCGGCAGCCTGCACATGGGTCACGGCTTCAATAACGCGATCATGGACGCCCTGATCCGTTTCCGCCGCATGCAGGGTCGCAACACCCTGTGGCAGCCGGGCACCGACCATGCCGGTATCGCCACGCAAATGCTGGTGGAGCGTCAACTCGAAGCCCAGGGCCAGAATCGCCATGATCTGGGTCGCGAAAAATTCCTCGAGAAAGTCTGGGAGTGGAAGGATCAGTCCGGCGGCAACATCAGCCGTCAGATCCGCCGTCTCGGCTCGTCCGTGGACTGGAGCCGCGAGCGCTTCACCATGGACGACGGCCTCTCGGAAGCGGTGAAAGAAGCGTTCGTGCGCCTGCACGAAGACGGCCTGATCTATCGCGGCAAGCGCCTGGTCAACTGGGACACCAAGCTGCACACGGCGATTTCCGACCTCGAAGTGGAAAACCACGACGAGAAAGGCTTCCTGTGGAACCTGAAGTACCCGCTGGCCGACGGCGCCAAGACCGCTGAAGGCAACGATTACCTGATCGTCGCGACCACTCGCCCGGAAACCATGCTCGGCGACGCCGCCGTCGCCGTGAACCCGAACGATGAACGCTACAAAGCCCTGATCGGCCAATTTGTCGAGCTGCCGCTGGTCGGCCGCCGCATCCCGATCATTGCCGACGATTACTGCGACCCCGAATTCGGCACCGGCTGCGTGAAAATCACCCCGGCCCACGATTTCAACGACTACGAAGTCGGCAAGCGCCACAACCTGCCGCTGCTGAACATCTTCGACAAGAACGCCGCTGTGTTGCCCGCCTGCCAGGTGTTCAACCTCGATGGCACGCTGAACGAAAGCATCGACGGCAAGATCCCGGCCGAATACGCCGGCCTGGACCGCTTCGAAGCGCGCAAGCAGATCGTTGCTGCATTCGACGCCGCCGGCCTGCTGGTCAGCGTCGACGATCACGGTCTGAAAGTACCCAAGGGCGACCGCTCCGGCACCATCATCGAGCCGTGGCTGACCGACCAGTGGTACGTGTCGACCAAGCCATTGGCCGAGCCTGCGATTGCTGCCGTTGAAGACGGCCGTATCCAGTTCGTGCCCAAGCAGTACGAAAACATGTACTTCTCGTGGATGCGCGACATCCAGGATTGGTGCATCAGCCGTCAGTTGTGGTGGGGCCACCGGATCCCGGCCTGGTACGACGAGTCGGGCAAGGTCTACGTCGGTCGCGACGAAGCCGAAGTACGTGCCAAGCACAACCTCGGCCCGGACGTTGCGCTGCAACAGGACAATGACGTTCTCGACACCTGGTTCAGTTCGGGGCTGTGGACCTTCTCCACCCTCGGCTGGCCCGAGCAGACCGAATTCCTGAAGAAATTCCACTCCACCGACGTGCTGGTGACTGGCTTCGACATCATTTTCTTCTGGGTTGCCCGGATGATCATGCTCACCATGCACCTGGTGAAAAATGAAGACGGCACGCCACAGGTTCCGTTCAAGACCGTTTATGTGCACGGTCTGGTACGTGACGGCCAGGGCCAGAAGATGTCCAAGTCCAAGGGCAACGTCCTGGACCCGCTGGACATCATCGACGGTATCGAGCTGGAAGAACTGGTGCAGAAGCGCACCTCCGGCATGATGCAGCCGAAGCTGGCGAAGAAGATCGAGAAGCAGACCCGCGACGAGTTCGCCGACGGCATCGCCAGCTACGGCACCGACGCCCTGCGCTTTACCTTCTGCTCGCTGGCGTCCACCGGTCGCGACATCAAGTTCGACATGGGCCGCGTCGAAGGCTATCGCAACTTCTGCAACAAGATCTGGAACGCCGCGCGCTATGTGCTGGACAAGGGCGAAGACTGCGGCCAGAACGGCGAAGCCTTTGAGCTGTCGCTGGCCGATCGCTGGATCATCTCGCAGCTGCAACGCACCGAAGCCGAAGTGACCCGTCAGCTCGACCAGTTCCGCTTCGACCTGGCGGCGCAAGCCTTGTACGAGTTCATCTGGAACCAGTATTGCGACTGGTACCTGGAACTGTCCAAGCCTGTGCTGTGGGACGAAAACGCGCCGGTCGAACGTCAGCGCGGTACGCGTCGCACGCTGGTTCGGGTGCTGGAAGTCGCGCTGCGCCTGGCACACCCGTTCATGCCGTTCATCACCGAAGAAATCTGGCAGCGCATCGCGCCGCTGGCTGGCATCGAAGGCAAGACGATCATGCTGCAACCTTGGCCAGTGGCCAATGAAGAGCGCATCGATCAGGGCGCCGAAGATGACATCGAATGGCTGAAGACGCTGATGCTCGGCACGCGCAACATTCGCGCCGAGATGAACATCGGTCCGGGCAAGCCGCTGAACCTGTTCCTGAAAAACGTCAGCGCCGAAGATCAGCGTCGTCTCACCGAGAACGAAGCCTTGCTGAAAAAGCTGGCCCGCCTGGAGTCGATCACCGTATTGGCGGCCGGCGAAGAAGCACCATTGTCCGCCACCGCGCTGGTGGGCGAGATGGAAGTGCTGGTGCCAATGGCCGGCTTGATCGACAAGGCCGCCGAGCTGGCACGCCTGGACAAGGAAATCCTGCGCCTGCAGGGCGAAGTCCAGCGGGTGGGCGGCAAACTGTCCAACGCCGGTTTCGTCGACAAGGCTCCGGCCGAAGTCATCGACAAGGAACGCGCCAAACTGGCTGAAGCCGAACAGGCTTTGGGCAAATTGGCCGAGCAGCATGCGCGGATTGCCAGCCTGTAACGGCGAATCGCACTGAAAAAGGGAGGCCAGATGGCCTCCCTTTTTCATGCCCGCCAAACACCAAAACCCGCTTTCTGTAGGAGCGAGGCTTGCCCGCGAAGGCGCGACCCGGTCAAACAGACATACCGCGTTATCGTTCTTCGCGGGCAAGCCTCGCTCCTACGGGGGATCCCCCGCGCGGCCATTGTCTGTGGGACAATACCCGCCACTTTTAGCCATACCCGAATCGACCACGCCCATGAACGCCCCCCGCACACCCCGCCCTGCGCGCAAGAAGCCCGAATCCGCGACCCCGGCCAAAGCCGTGGAACCACGCGAGAAGGCCAGCCTGCACCCGCGCAACCGCCACCAGGGTCGCTACGACTTCCCGGCGCTGATCAAAACCACGCCGGAACTGGCGCAGTTCGTGATCATCAATCCGTATGGCAAGGAAAGCATCGACTTCGCCAGCCCCGACGCGGTGCGGGTGTTCAACCGGGCGCTGCTCAAGTCGTTCTACGGCATTGCCCATTGGGACATCCCGGCCGATTACCTCTGCCCGCCGGTCCCGGGCCGTGCCGATTACGTGCACTTCCTGGCCGACCTGCTGGCCAGCGTCAATGATGGCGAGATCCCTCGGGGTGCGCCGGTCAAGGTGCTCGATATCGGCATGGGCGCCAACTGCGTCTATCCGTTGATCGGCTACAGCGATTACCGCTGGCACTTCCTCGGTTCGGAAATCGACCCGACGGCCGTGGCCGCTGCCAAAGCCATCGTGCAGTCCAACGGGCTGAACAAAGCCATCCAGTTGCGCCAGCAGAGTAATCCCAAGCACATCCTGCTGGGCCTGCTCGAACCCGGCGAACGCTTCGACCTGACCATGTGCAACCCGCCGTTCCACGCGTCGATGGATGAGGCCACCAAGGGCAGCGAGCGTAAATGGCGCGCGCTGGGCCGGGCCGACCCGAAACGCAAACTGCCGGTGCTGAACTTTGGCGGTCAGTCGGCTGAATTGTGGTGTGAAGGTGGCGAAGCACGCTTCGTGACGCAACTGATCGCCGAAAGCGCGCATTTTCAACACAAGGTGCTGTGGTTCAGCACCCTGGTGTCGAAGGCCTCCAACCTGCCGGTGATCCAGACCGCGCTGAAAAAGGCTGGCGTACTGGAAAGCCAGGTGGTGGAAATGTCCCAGGGGCAGAAGCAGAGCCGCTTCGTCGCCTGGACCTTCCAGACCAAGTCCGAGCAGCAGACCTGGCGCGAACGCTGGGTTCGCAAGGGCTAACGCAGGTCAACTGTGGGAGCGGGCTTGCTCGCGAAAGCGGTGTGTCAGTCACTATATAATCGACTGATACACCGCCTTCGCGAGCAAGCCCGCTCCCACATTGGTTTTGCGGTGTTCTTGGCATTCGCCAAATCGCAGACACAAAAAAACCGTGCCCCGGATTGCTCCGTCGCACGGTTTTTTAACAAATCTTACTTGTTGACAGCGTCGGTCAGGCCTTTGGCCACAACCAGCTTGATCACTTTCTTGGCAGCGATTTCGATGGCAGCGCCAGTCGAAGGGTTACGGCCAGTACGGGCAGGACGCTCGGTCACTTTCAGCTTGCCGATACCTGGCAGAGTGATTTCGCCGCCGTTTTCCAGCTGATCGGCAACGATTTGGCCCAGTTGGTCCAGAGCGTTACGCGCGGTGGTTTTTGGCGCGTCGATAGCTTCAGCGATGTCGGCGATCAGTTGGTCTTTAGTAAGAGCCATGTAGTGTTCCTTCCCTATCAAATTCATATGGATTGCAGAGTGCAGTGTCAGCCATCGAGCCCGATCTTCTGGATCTGGCACCCTCGGCCAATAACCACGGGATCGGGGTTATAGATACCGAAATCAGGGTTTGGTTCGACCTGACAAATGCTGAATGCACGCTTAACGCAGTGACTTCGCGCAAGACCGGGCAAAACTAGCACAGAGACGGGGAAATATCCGCCTCTTGCTACCCAATTGGTCAGCTTTATTACACTAAAACTGTAAAAAACCGCATAAGCACCGTCGCGAGGGCTGGAATTGCCCTTCGTGCCGCGCCATAACCAGTGGTTGCGGTACACTGAGCGCTTTTTCGGGGAGCACGCCCTCCTCTCTTCAATCAGCCGAGAAGCCCATGCCGATCCGTCATTGCATCGTCCACCTGATCGACAAAAAACCCGACGGCACACCTGCAGTTCTCCATGCCCGCGACGAAGCACTGCCCGAGTCGAGCGCCATCGAGAACATGCTTGCCGACCTCAACGAGAGCTACAACGCCAAACAAGGCAAGGCCTGGGGTTTGTTCCATGCCGAGTCCGGGGCACATCCTTTCAGCGGCTGGCTGAAGGAATACCTCGATGGCGGCAAGGATTTCACGGCGTTCAGCCGGGTGGCGGTGGAACATCTGCAGAAGCTGATGGAAGAGTCCAACCTCTCTGTGGGCGGCCACGTGCTGTTTGCGCATTACCAGCAAGGCATGACCGATTACCTGGCGATCGCCTTGCTGCACCACAGTGAAGGCGTCGCAGTGACCGAACAGCTGGACGTGACACCGTCGCGGCACCTGGACCTGGGTCAGTTGCACCTGGCGGCGCGGATCAACGTCTCCGAGTGGCAGAACAACAAGCAATCCAGGCAGTACATTTCGTTTATCAAAGGCAAGAACGGGAAAAAGGTTTCGGAGTATTTCCGCGACTTCATCGGCTGCCAGGAAGGCGTCGACGGTCCGGGCGAAACCCGCACCTTGCTCAAGGCCTTCAGCGACTTCGTCGAAAGCGAAGACCTGCCGGAAGAGTCCGCCCGCGAGAAGACCAAGACCCTGGTCGACTACGCCAGCAGCCAGGCCAAAATGGGCGAACCCATGGGCCTGGAAGAGCTCTCGGAGCTGATCGACGAAGAACGGCCGAAAGCCTTCTACGATCACATTCGCAACAAGGACTACGGCCTGTCACCGGAGATACCGGCGGATAAACGCACCCTGAACCAGTTCCGCCGCTTCACGGGCCGTGCCGAAGGCCTGTCGATCAGCTTCGAAGCGCACCTGCTGGGCTCGAAGATCGAATATGACGAAGAAGCCGGCACGCTGATCATCAAAGGCCTGCCCACCCAACTCACCGACCAGCTCAAGCGACGCAACTGATGCTGACCGGGGTCCTGAAAAAATGCCTGCTGATCCTGTTGGTGGTTGTGGTCTATCAGCACTGGGGCAAGATCGAGCGGCTGTTCAACCCGTCACAAGTGGTATCCGAGCAAACTCAGGCCAAGGCCAACGTCGTACTCTACGCCACCGAATGGTGTGGTTACTGCAAACTGGCCCGACGCTTTCTTGATCAGAAAGGCATTCCATACAAGGAATTCGATATCGAGAAGGATGCCGAGGCGCGCAAGGCCTATGAGGCGTTGGGTGGCGGCGGGATTCCGATCCTCGATGTGAACGGGACGTTGATTCGCGGGTATGACCCGGACGCCATTCTCGCCGCCTTGAAATAACCCTCAAGAACGACACGTAACCCTGTAGGAGCTGGCTTGCCAGCGAAGGCGTCGTGTCAGGCGACACAGTGGGTGTCTGACCCACCGCTTTCGCTGGCAAGCCAGGTCCTACAGGGGGCCGTGTATCACCGGGGATCCGTGTTGGCGCTTATTGCGCTTCGATACGGAATCCAAACCGCGGAAAGTGCACATGCACTACGCCGCCACGTTCGTCTTCGCGCCGCACGATCAACTCTTCGCAGCCCGCAAACATCAACTCACCGGCCACCGGGTCAACCCCGTAATCGGTTGCGGCAATCACTACCTGCTGGCCTGCCTCGAACCCGTTTGGCTCATCGAACTGCTCATCCGGCAACGCCGCCGGCGTGGCATTGCGCGCAACCTCCAACGCCTCCCCGGACGTCATCTCGCTGAACGCGCCATGACCGAAGCCCGTTACGCGCCCCAACCACGCCGAAACCGCCGGATACGCGTCAACCCACGCAGAGGTAATCGCCGTCGCCTTGAGGAACCACAACGAATGCGCCAGGGCAAAGTCGGCGATCGAGGGCTCGCCCAACAGGAAGTCGCCCTGCTCGCGCTGAAGCTGTTGCTCCAGGCGTGCCATGATCGTTGGCCATTGATGCCGGGCCTGCTCGGCCGACAGGCGTGTGGCGCTGCCACCGCTGAACAACCCGGCGCGGTCGGCAATGAACGCCTTGATCGCTTCCGGCGGCATAGAGCCGAAGCGTACGGCGATCGATTCCGGTTGAAACACCAGGCTGACCGCATGCTGGAATACCACCGAATCCGCCCAGGCCGCGAATGTCGCAGCGATCATTTCCTGACCTTCCGGAAAGAACGCCGGCAAGGCTTTTTCCTGTTCCAGACGACGGGCGATCAGGGCCGTGTCGCAATAAACATCAGCGCCGATCTGCAACACCGGCGTCTTGCGATAGCCGCCGGTCAACGCCGTCAGATCGGGTTTTGGCATCACCGGCGAAATCTTCACCGAGCGCCAGGACAGCCCCTTGAAGCCCAACAGCAAGCGGGCCTTTTCGGAAAAAGGGGACGTCGGGTAATGATGAAGAATCAACTCGGACATGCTCGGCTCCGCCGCACGGGTAAGGAGTCCGCAGCTTAGCGCGCAATCCACACGCAGCCCACCCATCTGCCTGATGGGAACTCATCAGTCAGATTGATAACCTGTAGGCGCTGGCTTTTCGGATCGCCGCACCGCAACGAAGGCGGTGTGTCAGTCACCGTCAATGTTGGATGGAATATCGCCTTCGCTGGCAAGCCAGCTCCTACAGGGGTGCGCGTGCTTCACTAGCCACCAGGCATTCCTTGGCGCTTTTTTTCAGTTTTTTGATCAGCCGCTCCTGCCGCAGGGCGTCGCTTTTGTCGCGGCAGACTTCGGTGTACACCAATGCCACGGCCGGGCTGGACAGGAAAAACCGCGCACCTTTGCCACGCTGGTGGGTGGCAAAGCGGCGGACCGGGTCGTCGCTGACCCCGCAGTAAAGCGATCCGTTGGCCGCGCGCACGAGGTAAACGAACCAGGATTTGCTCACCGGGATATCGGCGTCGACAGGATTTTCGCTGTGGCTGGTCATGTAACGATCAAGGCTGGCAAGTAAACAAGCGCTGATCTTATCAGCGACTGGCCTGGAATGCCTTCAGCCCCTTCAAGGCCTGAGCGCGGACGGCGTTGCGCACCGCGGGTGTCCAGCCCAGCAACAGCCCCTTGAAACCCAGCGCCTGTCGGGACCAGGCCCACAGATCGAAACTGTCGTGATGCTCGCAAATCTTGCCGTCGCGAAACACGAAACGCGCCTGAATGTCATTGACCACGGTGTTGCCGGTCTGGCTGAACAGGTAGGTCGCCACCCAGTGCGCACCGCCGGTGCGTTCATCACTGCGCACGTTATCGAATGTCAGGGAGAAATCCCTGGCCCGCGTGGTGAGCATGCGCCACATGTCACCGGCATCGCGGCCGCGCAGTTCACCGAACGCCGGATCACTGAACACCACGTCATCGCTGTAGCAGGCGCTCATGGCCTCGGCATCGAGCCGCTGGAAGGCTTGGTAGAACTGGGTGATCAATGCGTTATGGGCATCACTCATGGGCAGGCTCCCCGGGTTTGCAGGATGACAACGAAAGATTGCCTGCACGATAGTCTGCCAATGGGCGGAACACTATCGGCATTCGTGGGCCGAATACCGAGAGTGCGGGGTCGTCAGACCTTTTCGCTGACCGCCTGAACGTACAACGAACGCCCGGCACCGAGGCCGGCAATGATCGCGCCGAGGCCGATGACCCCGAAAATCCAGCCCAGGGCCGTCCAGCCACCAGTCCAGTCATGCACGATGCCGACCGCGAACGGTCCCATGGATGCCAGGGTGTAACCGAAGCCCTGGGCCATGCTCGACAGGTTGGCCGCGACATGGGCATCCCGCGAACGCAACACGATCAGGGTCAAGGCCAGGCTGAACGTAGCGCCCTGCCCCAGACCCAGCAGGATCGCCCAGCCCCACAAGCCGTCGATCGGTGCATAAAGGCAACCGAACAAACCGCCGAGGGTCATTGCCATGACGATCACGATCGCCAGCCGCTGATCCTTGCCGCGTGTTGCCAGCCAAGGTGCTGCCAGCGAGCTGATCAACTGGATAATCACCGAACCCGACAACACCAGACCGGCCTGGGTTGGCGTCAGGCCGCGCCCGATCAGAATCGACGGCAGCCAGCCAAACACGATGTAGGCCAAAGACGATTGCAGGCCCATGTACAAGGTCACTTGCCAGGCCAACGGATCACGCAACAGCCCTCGGACCCGATAGGCAGCATGATGCGCGCCGTGTTGCTGACCGACTTGCGGCAGCCAGAAAATCGCCGCGACCAACGCTGGAACTACCCAGAAGCCGAGGCCAAGGGCCCAGCTTTTGTCGAAATGTTCGCTCAAGGGCACGGTCGCGCCTGCCGCCATGGCCGCGCCCAGACACAGGGCCATGGTGTAGACGCCGGTCATGGTGCCGGCTTGTTTCGGGAAGTCGCGTTTGACGATGCCGGGCAGCAGCACGCCGATCACCCCGATGCTGGCGCCGGCCAGCACGCTGCCGGCGAATAGGCCGACCTCACCGAAAGAGCTGCGCAAAATGATCCCGCCGGCCAGCATCAGAAGAATCCCCAACACCACTCGCTCGGCACCAAAACGTCGTGCCAGCACCGGCGCCAGTGGGGCGAACAACCCGAGGCAAAGGACCGGCAAGGTCGTCAGCAAACCGGCCTGGGCAGCCGATAACCCCAGCGTCTTCGAGATCTCGCTGAGCATCGGCGCCATGCTCGACAACGCTGGACGTAGATTCAGCGCCACCAGAATCAGGCCGAGCAATAATAACCACGGCCGCCGCAGGACAGGGTGGGCTTGCTGAACCTGTTCGTCATCGGCCTCGGCGTCGATCAACAGCTCTTCGAGCTCCGCCGTACGCTTGAGCTCCGTGATGCTGCTGTTGCTGGCCTGCTGGGTGGACATGGGTTTCTCGGTTTCAAGGTTCATTGATCAACTGCCTCGACAGGGCTTTGGCCCGTTCCGGGTCGCGTTGCTCGACGGCATCGAGCAGTTCGACATGAAGGTCGAACACCGCTTGGCGTCGGGGTGAGATGTTCAGGGTCTGGCGCAACTGCGCGCCGACGATGCTGGAAAAATAACGATACAACTCGCTGAGGGTCGGGTTGTGCGCCGCATCCACCAGACGCCGGTGGAACACCAGATCGCAGGCGATGTAGGTATCGAGATCACCGTGGTAGTGACTGCCGCTGACGCCCAACGCTTCGCGCAATGCCACCAGGTCTTCATCGGTGCGGCGCAACGCCGCCAGGCCAATGGCTTCGACTTCCAGGATGTGCCGGGTCTCCCGCGCCTGCTCATGGGAGCAGCGGGACAGGGCTTTCATGGTGTCCAGGGGGTCAATGACTGCCCGCAGATAGCTGCCGTCGCCCTGGCGGATCTCGATCAAACCGGAAAACGCCAACACACGCATGGCTTCACGCACGGTGTTGCGGCTGATACCCAGCTCGGCAGACAGCTCAGGTTCGGTGGGCAGGCGCTGGCCGATGGTCCAGGTGCCTGCATTGATGCGCTGGCGCAACTGGTCCAGCGCCTGATCGACGAGGGATCGTTTGATTAATGGAGACATGTCTGACATGGAATTCGCCCTTTCATCCAATCATAGGATGAATTTTCTGACATGGTAGTCAGCTTTATCCACGAGGGCAACCCGACGTTTCACAACCCCCGGTAGGAGCTGGCTTGCCAGCGAAAGCGGTGTGTCAGGCATAGTTAATGCTGAATGGAACATCGCCTTCGCTGGCAAGCCAGCTCCTACAGGGTTTGCGTCAACAAAGGCAGCGTGTTTCTGCGGGCAAAAATAAACCCGGAACAGGTCCGGGTTTATTTCACTCTCAGGCGTCGATCAATGCAGGATCTGGCTCAAGAACAACTTGGTCCGGTCATTCTGCGGGTTATCGAAGAAGTCGTTCGGCGCGGCCTGTTCGACGATTTCCCCTTTGTCCATGAAGATCACGCGGTTGGCCACGGTGCGGGCGAAGCCCATTTCGTGGGTCACGCAGAGCATGGTCATGCCGTCTTCGGCCAGGCCGATCATGGTGTCCAACACCTCTTTCACCATCTCCGGGTCGAGCGCCGAGGTCGGTTCGTCGAACAGCATGATTTTCGGTTTCATGCACAGCGCACGGGCAATCGCCACGCGCTGTTGCTGGCCGCCGGACAGTTGCCCCGGGTATTTATGCGCCTGCTCCGGAATGCGCACGCGCTCCAGGTAGTGCATGGCGATTTCCTCGGCCTTGCGCTTGGGCATCTTGCGCACCCACATCGGCGCCAGGGTGCAGTTCTGCAGGATGGTCAGGTGCGGAAACAGGTTGAAGTGCTGGAACACCATGCCGACTTCACGGCGCACCGATTCGATCTGCTTGAGATCGTTGGTCAGCTCCACGCCATCGACCACGATCCGGCCCTGCTGGTGCTCTTCCAGGCGGTTGAGGCAGCGGATGGTGGTGGATTTTCCTGAACCCGACGGGCCACACAGGACAATTCGCTCGCCCTGCTTGACGTTCAGGTTGATGTCTTTCAGCACATGGAACTGGCCATACCACTTGTTCACGCCCTGCATCTGAATAATGCCTTCAGGGCTCACAGGCTGTTTGATCGCTTCACTCATAAACTACGCTCCTAACGCTTGTGGCCAGTGTCCAGCTTACGTTCCAAATGCATGGAGTAGCGGGACATACCAAAACAGAAAATCCAGAACACCAGGGCCGCGAACACATAGCCTTCAGTGGCCATGCCCAGCCATTTCGGATCGGCGGCGGCTTGCTTGACGCTGTTGAGCAGGTCGAACAGGCCGATGATGATCACCAGGCTGGTGTCCTTGAACAGCGCAATGAAGGTGTTGACGATGCCGGGGATCACCAGCTTCAGGGCTTGCGGCAGGATCACCAGGCCCATGCTGCGCCAGTAGCCCAGGCCCATCGCCGCGGCCGCTTCGTACTGGCCTTTGGGAATCGCTTGCAGACCGCCGCGCACCACTTCGGCCACGTAGGCCGACTGGAACAGGATCACGCCGATCAGCGCCCGCAGCAGTTTGTCGAAGTTCATGCCTTCGGGCAGGAACAACGGCAGCATCACCGAGGACATGAACAGCACCGTGATCAACGGCACGCCGCGCCAGAACTCGATGAAGGTCACGCAGACCACCCGAATCGCCGGCATGTTCGAACGCCGTCCCAGCGCCAGGACAATCCCCAGCGGCAAGGCACCGGCGATACCGACGGTGGCGATCACCAGGGTCAACATCAGGCCGCCCCACTGGCTGGTCGCCACCTGGGTCAGGCCGAACACCCCGCCGTGCAACAGGCACCAGGCAATGATCGGGTACAGCACCAGAAAGCTCAGCCCGTACACCGCTTTACGCGGGAAGCGCGAGATGAACAACGGGGCCACGCCGATCACCGCCAGCCACACGGTCAGGTCCACGCGCCAGCGCAGTTCCGGTGGATAGTAGCCGTACATGAACTGGCCGAAGCGCTGCTGGATGAACACCCAGCAGGCGCCTTCTTTGGTGCAGTCGGCCTGACTGGTACCGACCCAATTGGCGTCGAGGATCGCCCAGCTCAGGATCGGCGGCACCACCAGGTAGATCAGATAGAACGCGAACAAGGTCAACAGGGTGTTGAGCCAACTGGAGAACATGTTGGCGCGCATCCACGCCACCACGCCGATACTGCGGTTCGGCGGGGGCATGTCAGGTTTGAAAGTATGAGTACTCATGCGCTTTTCCTTACCGCTCGATCAGCGCAATGCGCTTGTTGTACCAGTTCATCAGCAGGGAAATGCTGATACTGATCGCCAGGTACACGCTCATGGTGATGGCAATCACCTCGATCGCCTGCCCGGTCTGGTTCAGCACCGTACCGGCAAACAGCGAGACCATTTCCGGGTAACCGATACCGGCCGCCAGCGAGGAGTTCTTCGCCAGGTTCAGGTATTGGCTGGTCAGCGGTGGAATGATCACGCGCAGGGCTTGCGGGATGATCACCTTGCGCAGGGTCGGGCCGTTGCGCAGCCCCAGGGAGTGTGCCGCTTCGGTCTGGCCGTGGCTGACCGACTTGATGCCCGAACGCACGATCTCGGCGATGAACGCCGCGGTGTAGACGGTCAGGGCCAAGGTCAGCGCCAGCAGTTCCGGGATCAGCACCCAGCCGCCGACGAAGTTGAAGCCCTTGAGCTGCGGCATTTCCCAGTGCACCGGCGCCCCGAAGATCAAGGCGCACAGCGCCGGGATCAGCAGGAACAGCGCCAGGCTGGCCCAGAACTTGTGGAATGGCACGCCGGTCGCTTCGAAGCGTTTGGTGGCCCAACGGTTCACCAGCACGATGGCGACAATGGCCACGACGATGCTCGCCACAAATGGCCAGAAACCGTCCGCCGCCAATGCCGCCGGCATGTTCAGGCCGCGACTGCTGACGAAGAAGGTGTCGCCGAAGTTATGGCTGTTGCGCGGCCCCGGCATGGTCAGGAACACCGCGAAGTACCAGAACAGGATTTGCAGCAGCGGCGGAATGTTACGGAAAACTTCTACGTACACCGTCGCCAGCTTGGCAATGATCCAGTTTTTCGACAGCCGTGATACTCCGACGATGAACCCGAGGATCGTCGCCAGGATCACGCCGATGAAGGTCACCAGCAGCGTGTTGAGCAGGCCGATGACAAACACCCGGGCATAGCTGTCCGATTCGGTGTAGTCGATCAGGTGTTGAGCGATGCCGAACCCGGCACTGCGCTCCAGGAAGCTGAAACCGGAGGTAATGCCCCGGTGCTCAAGGTTGGTCTGCGTATTGTCGAACAGGTACCAGCCCATCGAGACCACCGCCACGATGGTGATGATCTGAAATAGCCACGCACGCACTTTTGGATCGCTGAGGCTGAGCCTCTGCTTGGGTGCGCCGATTGAATTTTGCATGAAGTGCCCCGCTAAGAATGGAACAGAACATCACCCGGCGGTTGGCCCACCGGGTGATAGAACCATCAGCGCACTGGTGGTGCGTATTGAATGCCGCCGTTGTTCCACAGGGCGTTCAGCCCGCGGTCGATGGCCAGCGGAGTGCTCTTGCCGAGGTTTCTCTCGAACACTTCACCGTAGTTGCCCACTTGCTTGACGATCTGTACGACCCAGTCTTTCTTCACTTTCAGGTCTTTGCCGTATTCACCGTCAGCGCCCAGCAGACGAGCGACGTCCGGGTTCTTGGTGGCTTTGGCTTCGGCTTCGACGTTTTTCTGGGTGATCCCCATTTCTTCAGCGTTGAGCATGGCGAACAGGGTCCACTTGACGATGCTGAACCACTCTTCGTCGCCTTTACGCACGACCGGGCCCAGAGGCTCCTTGGAGATGGTTTCCGGCAGCACGACGTAGTCGGTCGGGGTGCCCAGCTTGCTGCGTTGTGCGTATAGCTGGGATTTGTCGGAGGTCAGCACGTCGCAACGACCGGATTCCAGCGACTTGGCGCTTTCATCGGAGGTGTCGAAGGTGATCGGGGTGTATTTCAGGCCGTTGCCGCGGAAGTAGTCGGAAACGTTGAGCTCGGTGGTGGTACCGGCTTGAATGCAGATGGTGGCGCCGTCGAGCTCTTTGGCGCTCTTCACGCCCAGCTTGTTGTTCACCAGGAAGCCGATGCCGTCGTAGTAAGTCACGCCGGCAAACACCAGGCCCATGCCCGAATCGCGGGAGCTGGTCCAGGTGGTGTTGCGCGACAGCACGTCGATTTCGCCGGACTGCAGCGCGGTGAAGCGCTCCTTGGCGTTCAGTTGACTGAATTTGACCTTGGTCGCGTCGCCGAATACGGCAGCGGCCACGGCGCGGCAGACGTCGGCGTCGATGCCGATGATTTTGCCCGTGGAATCCGGAACCGAGAAGCCCGGCAAACCGTCACTGACGCCGCACTGTACGAAACCTTTTTTCTGCACTGCATCCAGGGTCGCGCCCGCCTGAGCGAACCCACTGACACCGAGTACTGCGGCTGCAGTCACGATAGCCAGGGTGGATTTCAACATCTTCATTCAAACCTCCAGTTTTGCTCTTGTTGTGTCGGAGCGTAAGTCCTGTCGCACCCTTGTGAGGCGTTGTAGACCCGTGTTGGCTTTTTTTGGGTCAACCGACGTCGGACCTGCGCCATGAGTCTAGTAGGAGAAAATCCACAGCATGGATAACTCACTTCTCACCAATCGGCCGAACGGGCGGTAGCCCTTTCACGTTCGCGAAGCCCGTAGCAGCCACTGGCGAACATCCATCACCGGATTTTTTGCTATCCCACCGCCAGCGGTACACTGATAGTGTTACCGCCAGGCGCGGGATCGGTTGTACCGATTTCCCATAGCAAAGCCCGTACCAGAGCGCTCAGGAATGCGCTTAAGCGACAGGTCAATAGCAAAACTTGTAGCCTTGCGACATCTTCTTAACTGATCAACCAGACGCGCCCCCGGATCTCGCACTGATCGGGAGCGCACGCACATATATGGAGCACCCATGACCGAGCCCTTGATTCTTGAACCCGTCAAGCCCGCAGACGCCTGCGTTATCTGGCTGCACGGCCTGGGCGCCGACCGCTACGACTTCCTGCCGGTGGCCGAAGCGTTGCAGGAGACACTGCTGACCACTCGCTTCGTTTTCCCTCAGGCACCGACCTGCGCCGTGACCATCAACGGTGGTTACGAGATGCCGAGCTGGTACGACATATTGGCCATGAGCCCCGCGCGCGCGATCAACCGCGAGCAGCTGGAAGAGTCGGCCCAGAGGGTTATAAATCTGATCGAAGTGCAGCGCGCCGTCGGAATAGAAGCCTCGCGGATTTTCCTGGCAGGTTTTTCCCAGGGCGGCGCCGTGGTATTGCACACCGCGTTTGTGAAATGGCAGGGGCCGTTGGGTGGCGTACTTGCCCTCTCGACCTATGCACCGACCTTCAGCGACGAACTGGAACTGTCCGCCAGCCAGCAGCGCATTCCCGTGCTGTCCCTGCACGGCCAGTACGACGACGTGGTGCAAAATTCCATGGGCCGGACCGCCTACGAGCATCTGAAGCAGCGTGGTGTCACCGTGACATGGCAGGAATACCCAATGGGGCATGAAGTGTTACCCGAGGAGATTCGCGACATCGGCGTCTGGCTCGCCGAGCGTTTGCGTTAACGGTTCAGGTGAAAAACAGCCCATTGATCCATCCCACTACGCCGCGCCCGGTTCTTGCATTACACTGGCCGGCGTATATTCCTTAATCAATTGATGAGATGACCGTGCTCAAAGCACTCAAGAAAATGTTCGGTAAAAGCGAGACTGAGCAGCTCGCGCCAGTCTCCAGCGCTCCGTCTCACATCCCCAGCCACCGCACCGACGGTAATCAGCCTGGCCGGACCGCACCCGTAGCGGCACCGAAGCACGCGCCGACGCCCCCATCGGCCATCCCCTCTGCCCCGGCCATCGCCGCCGAGCCGCCGCGCAGCGAAGCGCCGAAACCCGCAAAACCGCGTCGCGAACCCAAGCCAAAAGCGCCGGTCATTCCCTGGAAACTCGAAGACTTCGCCGTCGAACCCCAGGAAGGCAAAACCCGTTTCCACGATTTCAAACTCGCCCCCGAACTGATGCATGCCATCCAGGACCTGGGCTTCCCGTATTGCACGCCGATCCAGGCGCAGGTGCTTGGCTTCACCCTCGCGGGCAAAGACGCCATCGGTCGCGCCCAGACCGGCACCGGCAAAACCGCGGCATTCCTGATCTCGATCATCACCCAATTGCTGGAAACCCCGCCGCCTAAAGAACGCTACATGGGCGAACCGCGGGCGCTGATCATCGCGCCGACCCGGGAACTGGTGGTGCAGATCGCCAAGGACGCGGCCGACCTGACCAAGTACACCGGCCTCAACGTCATGACGTTTGTTGGCGGCATGGACTTCGACAAGCAACTGAAAAACCTCGAAGCCCGTCACTGCGACATCCTCGTCGCCACACCGGGCCGTCTCCTGGACTTCAACCAGCGCGGCGACGTGCACCTGGACATGGTCGAAGTCATGGTCCTGGACGAAGCCGACCGGATGCTCGACATGGGTTTCATCCCACAAGTGCGTCAGATCATTCGCCAGACGCCGCCGAAGAACGAGCGTCAGACGCTGCTGTTCTCCGCGACCTTCACCGAAGACGTGATGAACCTCGCCAAGCAATGGACCACCGACCCGTCGATCGTCGAGATCGAGTCGCAGAACGTGGCCAGCGAAAACGTCGAACAGCACATCTACGCCGTAGCCGGTGCCGACAAGTACAAACTGCTCTACAACCTGGTCAACGATAACGGTTGGGAGCGGGTGATGGTGTTCGCCAACCGCAAGGATGAAGTGCGGCGCATCGAAGAACGCCTGGTGCGCGATGGCGTCAATGCCGCGCAGCTGTCCGGCGACGTGCCGCAGCACAAGCGCATCAAGACCCTGGAAGGTTTCCGCGAAGGCAAGATCCGCGTGCTGGTCGCCACCGATGTTGCCGGTCGCGGCATTCACATCGACGGCATCAGCCATGTGATCAACTTCACCCTGCCGGAAGTCCCGGACGACTACGTGCACCGCATCGGCCGTACCGGTCGGGCCGGCGCCGAAGGCGTATCCATCAGTTTTGCCGGTGAAGACGACTCCTACCAGCTACCGTCCATCGAGGCGCTGCTGGGCCGCAAGATCAGCTGTGAAACGCCTCCGACGCATTTGCTGCGGGCGGTAGAGCGCAAGCGCCCGTAACGCGGGCGCATTGAAAAAAGGCGCGGCCGGCAACGGACTGCGCTTTTTTTTTCGCTTGCATATTGCCCGCCGAAACTAAAAGTCCATAATGGACAAATTAGTTTATCCGCCTTCGGAGCCGACCATGTCCAGTACGCCTTACGTGATCACCCAACACCAGGCCCGCGAGCTGCTGGCACAGGTCGACGTGCCACAGATCCTGCGCAAACTGTTCCGCGACCTGGCCGCCGGGCAAGCGGTGCAACCGGCGCAGCAACTGGTGGAGTTTCCCCAGGGCGCTGGCGACTTCATCAACTATTTGGGTGTGCTGGCTGAAGACGGCGTTTACGGGGTCAAGACCTCGCCTTACATCGTGCGCGAGCAAGGTCCACTGGTGACGGCCTGGACGCTGTTGATGTCGATGCAGACCGGTCAGCCGCTGCTGCTGTGCGATGCCGGCGAACTGACCACCGCCCGCACTGCGGCGACGACGGCGGTGGCGGTCGATGCCCTCGCGCCGCTGAAGGCGCAGCGCCTGACGATTATCGGCAGTGGCAAGGTGGCCCAGGCGCATCTGCACTACGTCAAGGGTCTTCGCGACTGGCAGAGCATCAGCCTCTACTCGCCGAGCCTGAGCGGCAAGAATGCCCAGGCACTGGCATCGCTGCGAGCCCTCGACCCACGCCTGACCATCGTCGACAGTCGCGAGGCGGCCGTTCAAGACGCCGACGTGATCATGCTCTGCACCTCGTCCGCAGGCCCGGTGATCGACCCTTCAAGCTTGAGCAAACCGGCGCTGATCACCTCCATCAGCACCAACGCCCCGCGTGCCCACGAAGTGCCGCCGCAAAGCCTCAATGCCATGCAGGTGTTCTGCGACTATCGCCTGACCACGCCGGGTTCGGCCGGCGAGATGCTGATTGCCGGGGAACGGCATGGCTGGGACAAGGGCTCGATCATCGGCGATCTGCCGGATCTGCTCAGTGAAAAAGTCCAGCGTCCGGACTACGACCGTCACGTGTTCTTCCGCTCGATCGGCCTGGGCCTGGAAGACATTGCGCTGGCTAACGCCATCTATCACCTGCAGCCCTAACACCACAAAACCTGTGGGAGCGGGCTTGCTCGCGAATGCGGTCTGACATCCACCGCTAATGTCGACTGACAAATCGCATTCGCGAGCAAGCCCGCTCCCACTAGGGGATCTCCACAATTTTTGGCATTTGCGCCCCCACAGGAGACGTTCATGAGCCAGGCAGACTTCATCATCATCGGCGGCGGGATTGCCGGCGCTTCCACCGGCTTCTGGCTGTCCCGGCACGCCCGGGTGATTGTGCTCGAACGCGAGTCCCATCCGGCTTACCACTCCACCGGACGTTCGGCTGCCTTGTTCACCGCCGCCTATGGCACGCCTCAAGTGCGGGCGTTGACCCAGGCCAGCCGTGATTTCTTCGACGCCCCACCCGCCGGGTTCTGCGAGCACCCGCTGCTGACCCCGCGCGGTGAGATGACCGTGGATTTCACCGGCGATCCGGCCGAGTTGAACAATCAATACCTGAGCGCCAAAGCCACAGTGCCCGAGATGCAACTGCTCAGCGCCGACGAAGCCTGCGCGCACCTGCCGATCCTGCGCCGGGAAAAAGTCCACGGCGCGATCTACGACCCGACCGCCAGCGATATCGACACCGATGCCTTGCACCAGGGTTACCTGCGCGGTATCCGCCGCAACCAGGGTGAAGTGCATACCGACAGCGAAGTCCTGAGTCTGACCCGTGATGCCGAAGGCGTGTGGCAGGTGCAAACCAACGGCCAGACGTTCAGCGCCCCGATCATCATCAACGCCGCAGGCGCCTGGGCCGACAAGATCGGTGAACTGGCAGGCGCCAAACCACTGGGCCTGCAACCGAAGCGCCGCGCCGCCTTCATTTTCGCTGGCCCCGAAGGCGTGGACATCCACCACTGGCCAATGCTGGTCAGTCTCGACGAATCGTTCTACATGAAACCCGACGCCGGCATGTTCCTCGGCTCGCCGGCCAACGCCGACCCGGTAGAACCCCACGACGTGCAGCCTGAAGAACTGGACATCGCCATGGGCATCTACCAGATCGAAGAAGCTACCACCCTGACCATCCGCCGTCCGACCCGCACCTGGGCCGGCCTGCGCAGTTTCGTCCCTGACGGTGACTTGCTGTCCGGTTTCGATCCGCACGTGCCCGGGCTGTTCTGGGTCGCGGCACAGGGCGGTTACGGCATCCAGACTTCGCCCGCCATGGGTCAGGCGAGCGCCGCGCTGGTTCGCGGTGAAGCCTTGCCCGAGCCACTCACGCAATTCGGCCTGAACGCCGCCATGCTCTCCCCCGCCCGCCTGGGCTGAGTGGCGTCCTCAGGTGACGTCTGCCCACGATTGCGGCAAACTTCCGGCACCCTGTTTCACAGGGTGCCGATGCTGCCTGGAGCTCCACTATGAACGCCCACGAACAAGATCCGGCAATGGATGCCTCTGCGCCGGCAAGTTCGCCGCTGGACAACTTCCGCGCAATTGCCGATGCCATCGCCACGCTGTTCTTCCCTCATGCTGAAGTGGTGCTGCACGATCTGCGCACGCAAAAGGTCGACTACATCGCCAACAACCTGTCGAAACGGGAAATCGGTGACGATTCGGCACTGGAGGACATGCTCAGCGACGACATCAGCGAACGCAACATCGGGCCGTACGAAAAGCTCAATTGGGATGGCCAGAAAATTCGCAGCCTCAGCAGTGTGCTGCGCGACAGCGAAGGTCATCCGCTGGCCGTGCTGTGCATCAATCTGAATATTTCGCTGTTCGAGAATGCCAAGGCGGCGCTGGATCTATTCCTGTCGCCGAGCAAGTTGATTCCGCAGCCGGACTCACTGTTTCGCGATGACTGGCAGGAGCGGATCAATACCTTCCTCCACGCCTGGCTACGCGAGCGCCAGCTGAGCCTGAACCTGCTGACCCGCGACCACAAACGCGAACTGGTCCTGGCCCTGCACGCCGAAGGCGCCTTCAAAGGCAAAAGCGCCTCCAACTATGTGGCGAACGTGCTGAATATGGGGCGGGCGACGGTGTACAAGCATTTGAAGGAATTGAAGGGCTGATACGAATAGGCAGGTTCCACGCAGGTCGTGCGATTCGAATCCGTAGGAGCCGGCTTGCTGGCCAAGGCGTCTTCATTGGCGCGGCAAGGCTCAAGGCCGCGTTCGCTGGCAAGCCAGCTCCTACAGGGGATCGCGCCGGCCAGGGGATTTGATGCGAATCCGAACCTGTAGGAGCCGGCTTGCTGGCGAAGGCGCCTTCAAGATCGCCATCGCCAGCAAGCGAAGCCCCTGTAGGAGCGAGCTTGCTCGCGATGGTCGCCAACGATAACGCTGCTTGCCTGACACCTCGAGGCGTTCTCGGGTTTATCGCGAGCAAGCTCGCTCCTACAATTAATTTGCGGACTTATTCCAATGCCGAAGCCGGCCCGAAGAACTCGTAACGGCTTTGCTTCTCCGGCACACCCAGCGCTTTGAGGTGGCGCTTGACCGCCGTCATGAAACCCTTGGGCCCGAGGAAGTAAGCATCCAGGTCGCGCTGCTGCGGCAACCACTCGCCCAGTTGCTCCTGGCTCAACAGCCCGACCTTGTCCGCCGCCGGACTGACCCCATCGTCTTCGTCATAGCAATAGAAGCGCTTGAGCTGCGGATGACGCTCGGCCAAGCCGTCGATCCAGTCGCGGAAGGCGTGGACGCTACCGTTGCGGGCACAGTGGATGAAGTGCACCGGGCGCTCGGACGCCAGCGCGGCTTCGAGCATCGGCAGGGTCGGGGTGATGCCGACGCCGCCGCTGATCAATACCAGCGGCTTGTCACTGGCCGTCAGGGTGAACTCGCCCGATGGCGGGAACAGCTGGATGCTGGAGCCGACGTGCAGTTGATCGTGCAGGTGGTTGGAAGCGCGACCGCCCTCTTCGCGCTTGACGCTGATGCGGTATTGGCCTTTTTTGGCCAGGGCCGACAGCGAATAGTTACGGCGAATCTCTTCGCCATCGAGGATCAGCTTCATGCCTATGTACTGGCCTGGCTCTGCCGCCAGAATCGCGCCTTTGTCAGCCGGTTCGAAATAGAACGAAGTGATTTCCGCGCTCTCTTCAACCTTGGCCACCACGATGAATTCCCGCGCCCCGCGCCAGCCACCCGGCGCCTGTTCTTTCTGATCGTAGATGCTGGTTTCGGCACCGATCAGGATGTCGGCCAACTGACCGTAGGCAGCGCCCCAGGCCGCCATCACTTGCGGCGTGGCGATCTCGTCACCCAGCACTTCGGAAATGGCGCGCAACAGGCAGCTGCCGACGATCGGGTAGTGTTCCGGCAGAATCTGCAGGGCCACGTGCTTGTTGATGATCTTGGCCACCAGGTCGCCCAGTTGGTCGAGCTGGTCGATGTGCCGCGCGTACATCAGGACCCCGTTCGCCAGGGCGCGGGGCTGATCGCCGCTGGCCTGGTGGGCCTGGTTGAACAGCGGGCGTACTTCCGGGTATTCGGAGAGCATCATGCGGTAGAAGTGAGTGATCAAGGCTTCGCCACCGCTTTCCAGCAACGGCACGGTAGATTTGACGATTGCACGGTCTTGAACGCTAAGCATTAAGTGACTCCTGAACGACGGATATCTAATGGGATACCCTAGACTTATCAGCTTTCATGCCAACAATTAAATCGTTATAAATCAATAAGTTAAAAATAAGATAGTCATAACGACCTAGTCAGGCTTATAGTCATAACGACTACACGGAGTCACAATGACTGCAAAATCCCTGCTGACCGCCCTGCTGCCACTGGTTTCCGATTTGTCCCGCGAATTGCCCGAAGGCGAGCGCTATCGGCGCCTGCTCGAAGCCATGCGTGCCCTGCTGCCGTGCGACGCCGCCGCCCTGCTGCGCATCGATGGCGAGTGGCTGGTGCCGTTGGCCGTCGACGGGTTGAGCACCGACACCCTCGGTCGACGTTTCAAGATCAGCGAGCACCCACGATTCGAAGCGTTGCTCAGCAGCCCGGGGCCGACCCGGTTTGCAGCCGACAGCAACTTGCCCGACCCCTACGACGGGCTGGTCGATGGCCTCGAGGAGCATCTGGAAGTCCACGATTGCATCGGCTGCCCGCTGTTCATCGACGAGCGTCCCTGGGGCTTGCTGACCCTCGACGCCCTCGACCCCGAGCGCTTCGAACCCATCGAACTGGATGCCCTGCAAGCCTTCGCCAGCCTCGCCGCCGCCACGGTCAACGCCGCCGAGCGCATCGAGCGCCTGGCCAATCGTGTCGAAGACGAACATCAGCGTGCCGAAGTCTATCGCCAGGCCAGCGGTCAGCAGAACCGCGAGATGATCGGCCAGAGCAAGGCCCACAAACGGTTGGTGGAAGAGATCAATCTGGTGGGCGGCAGCGACCTGACCGTGCTGATCACCGGCGAAACCGGGGTCGGCAAGGAGCTGGTGGCCCAAGCCATCCACGCCGCCTCGCCTCGGGCGGACAAGCCGATCATCAGCCTCAACTGCGCCGCACTGCCGGAGACGTTGGTGGAGAGCGAACTGTTTGGTCACGTCCGCGGGGCTTTTACCGGGGCGATGAACGATCGGCGCGGCAAGTTCGAACTGGCCAATGGCGGCACGCTGTTTCTCGATGAAGTCGGCGAGCTGTCCCTGACCGTGCAGGCCAAATTGCTGCGCGTGTTGCAAAGCGGTCAGTTGCAGCGCCTGGGCTCGGACAAGGAGCATCAGGTCGACGTGCGATTGATTGCCGCGACCAACCGCGACCTGGCCGAGGAAGTGCGCAGCGGTCGCTACCGCGCCGACTTCTACCATCGGCTGAGTGTCTACCCCTTGCTGGTGCCGGCATTGCGTGATCGCGGGCGCGATGTGTTGCTGCTCAGCGGCTTTTTTCTGGAACAGAACCGCTCGCGCATGGGGCTCAACAGCCTGCGCCTGAGCAACGACGCCCAGGCTGCACTGCTGGCGTATGCGTGGCCAGGGAACGTGCGGGAGCTGGAACACTTGATCGGCCGCAGTGCGCTGAAGGCATTGGGTAGCTGCAAGGAACGGCCGAAGATCCTCAGTTTGAGTGCGGCGGACCTGGATTTGCCCAATGGCAGCGTTGAAGTCGCCTCCGAGCAACCGACTGCCGTTCCCGTGGCAGGGGGGGTATCGGGGGATTTACGCGAGGCCACCGAAAATTATCAGCGCCAATTGATCAGCGCATGCCTGGAACGCCACCATGACAACTGGGCGAGTGCGGCACGCGAGCTGGGCCTGGACCGGGCGAACCTTGGAAGGATGGCCAAACGATTGGGCATGAAGTAATGGCCCCATCGCGAGCAAGCTCGCTCCCTGGGGCCCTAAGGTTCACCCAAATTGCTAAAGCCTGCCCCGGACAAGTCGATAACCCGGCAACGATAGCTGTTGGCGATCCCGCGATCGCCCACCACCTTTTTCCACAGAAGGTATTTATGTCTTCCAACAAAGCCCGCGCAGACTCACTTTCGCTGTTGCTGTTTACCTTGCGCAGCGGCAAGCTGATGGCGATCAACCTGCTGAAAGTCAGTGAAATCATCCCCTGCCCGCCGCTGACCCGGTTGCCGGAATCGCATCCCCACGTCAAAGGCATCGCCACCCTGCGCGGGACTGCGTTGTCGGTGATCGACCTCAGCCGCGCCATCGGCGAGCGCCCCCTGGAAGACCCCAACGGTGGCTGCCTGATCGTCACCGACGTCAGCCGCTCCAAGCAGGGCCTGCACGTTCAGGCGGTGAGCAAGATCGTCCACTGCCTGTCCACCGACATCCGTCCGCCACCCTTCGGCTCCGGCGGCGGGCGCTCGTACATCACCGGCGTGACCTCGGTCGACGGTGCCCTGGTGCAGGTGCTGGACATCGAAAAAGTCATCCACGGCATCGCCCCGGCGCAGATCGAAACGGCCCCGACCGAACTGAGCATGGAAGATGCCGAAATCCTCGGCAATGCGCGGATCCTGGTGGTCGATGACAGCCAGGTCGCCCTGCAGCAATCGGTGCACACCCTGCGCAATCTCGGACTGCAGGTCCACACCGCCCGCAGTGCCAAGGAAGCCATCGACTGCCTGCTGGACCTGCAAGGCACCGCCCAGCAGATCAACCTGATCGTCTCCGACATCGAAATGTCGGAGATGGACGGCTATGCCTTCACCCGCACCCTGCGCGAAACGCCGGACTTTTCGCACCTGTATGTACTGCTGCACACCTCGCTCGACAGTGCGATGAACAGCGAGAAAGCCCGGCTGGCCGGGGCCAATGCGGTACTGACCAAGTTCTCCTCGCCAGAACTGACCAAATGCCTGATCGCAGCGGCCAAGGCCGTCGCCGAACAAGGTCATTGAGTTTTGGCCGAGGATTATTGCTTTCTGCTGCGGCGTAACCTTGCCGAGGTGCTACCCGCTACCCCCTGGCCTCAAGGGGTGGTCCTGAGCGACTATCGCCCCGAGCGAGCGAGCGCCGTGCATCACTTGATGCAACTGGGCTACCAGGAAGGTGGCGGTCGGGTGCCGGCGCTGGAAGTCTGGCAACAGCGCTTCGAGACCGACCCCGAATACGATCCGACCTTGTGCTTCATCGCCCTGGATGCCGAGGGCATCGTGGGCGTGTGCCAATGCTGGACCAGCGCCTTTATCAAGAGCCTGGTGGTGCATCCGCGAGCTCAGGGCCGGGGATTGGGGCGTGCTTTGCTGCTGCATGCTTTCAAGGTGTTTCAGCAGCGGCGCGAAGGTTATGTGGATTTGAAGGTATTGGAGGGCAATCTTCGGGCGCTGCGGCTGTATGAAAGTGCCGGGATGTATGTGGTTCGCCGGGAAACGGTTCCGGTCTGACACACCGCCATCGCGGGCAAGCCACGCTCCCACAGGTTTTGTGTCGTATTTATCCTTCGCGAACGACATACATCCTGTGGGAGCGTGGCTTGCCCGCGAAGGGGCCGACACATTCAACACAAAACCATCAGGCATACTTCAGGCATTCGGCCAACCAAATGCCCAAGGATGCCTCACCCATGAAAGCTGCAACCCTGACTTTCCTCTGCCTCGCCCTCGCCACCCACGCCCAGGCCTCCAGCCCCGACGCCTGGGCCGCCTACGACAAAGCCGTGCTCGCCGGCTGCACCAAGGCCAGCGGCCTGAAGAATGCCAAACCCGTCGGCAACGCCGCTCAGTTCGATGACCGGGTCGGCTACACCGCACTGCTGCTGCAAGGCCAATACCCGCAAAAACACATGAAAGGTCAGCAAGGCACCGAACTGTGCCTGTTCAACAAAAAAAGCAAAACCGCCTACGTGACCGAGTGGGACTCCATCCGCCCAACCGCCAAGGCGCAGTGACTGGCGCATTACTTGCTTTGACCTCCGCCTCAACGGTGGCTTTCTGTCGCCATTTCCTACCCTCAAATGCGACCGACTGCTCAATGAATACGACGTTTTCCTGCGTAGGGTGTGGCAAATGCTGCAACGACCACCACGTCCCCCTGACCCTGGCCGAGACCCGGATGTGGGTGGCCGACGGCGGTCAAGTCATCGTGCTGGTGGAAGGTTTCCTGGGCAATGGCCTGGGCTTGCCGGTGGATCAACGCGAACACGCCGAACGCCGTTCGGTGAGGGTTCGCAGTGGCGTATCCGAGGCCTGCGTGGCGATCACCTTTGCCGCCTACAACGCCGGTCCCTGCCGGAATCTTGACGACGATAACCGCTGCCGCATCTATGATCGCCGGCCGCTGGTGTGCCGCATCTATCCGATGGAAATCAATCCGCACATACCCCTGAACACGGCGGTGAAGGAATGTCCGCCCGAGTCATGGGAAAAAGGGCCAGATCTGATAGTGGGTAACCAATTGGTCGATCAGGGGTTGGTGGACCTGATTCAGCGCTCCCGTCAGGCGGACCGTGACGATATCCGGACCAAGGATGCCATTTGCGCGCTGTTGGGCATTCGCACGACAGCACTGAAGGGCGATGGATTCACCGCTTACCTGCCGGATATGGCTGCGTTTGCTTCAGTGATCGACCAGGTGGCTGGACAGACGCTGGATGACTGGGGCAGCGAATGGCTGTTCCATCTGTCGGGCGACGACATCGCCGGGCAAGTGCTGGAGGCTGGGGCGCAAGTGGCGACTGATACGCCGTTGAACTATGCGTTTATTTCGTTGCGGGCGGCTTGATTCAAGGGGTGTGCCGCCTGTGATGGCCCCTTCGCGAGCAAGCCCGCTCCCACATTTTGACCGCGTTCCAAGGATGGGATGCGGTCAGAACTGTGGGCTTGCTCGCGAAGACGGCAGATCAGGCGCCGCAGGAATCAAAAAACTTAACGCTTGCCCATCGAACGACGCGTGCCGGGAGGCGCAGCGCCCGGCGTCTTGGTATGGCCATTCTTCGCGCCATTCTTGTACCAGGGCTGACTGGCATTCTTCGCTGCAGCCAGATCGCCCGGTTTGAACGGGAACTTGAATGCCGGAATCGCGGCTTTGGTTTCGCTGTCTGCGCTGGAGTCGACGCTGTCTGGCAGGTCTGCCTGGTCGTCGCTCAAGGCGTCGGCAACCGGCGGTTGTGTCGGGGAAGTCATGAAAGCTCCGGGTGATGCAAAAGAGTCGGGCCCGGTCAGCGAGCCACGAAAGGCGGCAGTATACCTGTCTCGGGAGCGGCAAGCTTCACGCCGCAGGAAAGTCTGTCGGGTTTTGGGGTGACGGGGCTGACGCCTTCGCTGGCAAGCCAGCGCCTACAGGGATCGTGGTGTACGCAAATCCCGTGTAGGAGCTGGCTCGCCAGCGAAGAGGCCAGAACAGGCACCACAGCACCCAAACTGACAGCGCCGTCAGTTAGCCGTCACCTTCCTGACGGGCGAACAGGTTTATAAAGGAAGGTATAAACCTGACAACACTCCGACCACCCAGCCCGGCGCCCCACTCGCATGCGAATTCAGAAAAAACCCGCCTTGATCGCCGGTCTGCTGATTGCCCTGGCAGCGCTGGGCACCTGGTACCTGACCAAGCCCGCCACGGCAAAACTGGCCGCCCCCACCGCCATCCCCGTGCGGGTGGTCGCCGTCGCTGAAAAAGATGTGCCTCGCTACGTCAGCGGGATTGGCTCGGTGTTGTCCCTGCACAGCGTCGTCGTGCGCCCGCAGATCGACGGCATTCTCACCAAAATCCTGGTCAAGGAAGGCCAACTGGTGAACAAAGGCGACCTGCTGGCGACCATCGACGACCGTTCGATCCGCGCCAGCCTCGACCTGGCCCGGGCGCAACTGGGCGAAAGCCAGGCGCAGTTGCAGGTCGCGCTGGTCAACCTCAAGCGCTACAAACTGCTGAGTGTCGACGACGGCGTGTCCAAGCAGACCTACGACCAGCAACAAGCCCTGGTCAATCAACTCAAGGCCACCGCCCAGGGCAATCAGGCCTCGATCGACGCCGCCCAGGTGCAGCTTTCCTACACACAGATTCGCTCCCCCGTCAGCGGTCGCGTCGGGATTCGTACAGTGGACGAAGGCAACTTCCTGCGCATGAGCGATACCCAAGGCTTGTTCACCGTGACCCAGATCGACCCCATCGCCGTGGAGTTTTCCCTGCCGCAGCAAATGCTGCCGACCCTGCAAGGCCTGATCAACGATCCACAGCGTGCCCGGGTCAAGGCCTACATCGGCGCCGACACCGATGGCGAAACCGGCAACCTGCTGGGCGAAGGCCATCTGACCCTGATCGACAACCAGATCAACGCCAACACCGGAACGATCCGCGCCAAGGCCGAATTCAACAACGCCGGGCAAAAACTCTGGCCGGGCCTGTTGGTGACGGTAAAGATTCAGACAGCGCTGGATAAAGACGCGCTGGTAGTGCCACCCACTGTCGTACAACGCGGTCTCGATCAACATTTCGTCTACCGGGTCAACGGTGACAAGGTCGAAACCGTCCAGGTGCAAATGGTTTACCAAGGCAGCGGCCAGGACATCATCAAAGGCGTCAAGCCGGGCGACGTGCTCGTCAGCGATGGCCAGTCGCGCCTCAAGCAAGGCTCCACCGTCCAGGTCCTGACCGAGCCACCACAAGTGGTCCAGTCGCAGGTGCAACCATGAAAGGGCACGGCTCGGTTTCAGCCTGGTGTATCGATCATCCGGTGGCGACAATTTTGCTGACCTTCGCTCTGGTAATGCTCGGTGTCATCGCCTTCCCGCGACTGCCGATCGCGCCGCTGCCGGAAGCTGAATTCCCGACCATCCAGGTGGCCGCGCAACTGCCCGGCGCCAGCCCGGAAACCATGGCGTCATCGGTCGCCACACCGCTTGAAGTGCAATTCAGTGCCATTCCCGGCGTGACCCAGATGACCTCGAGCAGCGCCCTGGGCTCGACCAACCTGACCCTGCAGTTCACCCTCGACAAAAGCATCGACACCGCGGCCCAGGAAGTCCAGGCAGCGATCAACACCGCCGCTGGCAAACTGCCCAAGGACATGCCGACCCTGCCCACCTGGCGCAAGGCAACCCGGCGGACAGCCCGGTGCTGATCCTCAGCGTCAACTCGTCCCAAATGCCCGGCACGGAACTCAGCGACCTGGTCGAAACCCTGCTGTCCCGTCAGATCAGCCAGATCGATGGTGTAGGCCAGATCAACATCACTGGTCAGCAACGTCCGGCCATCCGCGTCCAGGCGTCGGCGGATAAACTCGCGGCCATCGGCCTGACCCTGGCGGACATTCGCCTGGCGCTGCAACAGACCAGCCTCAACCTGGCCAAAGGTGCGTTGTACGGTGAGTCGAGCATTTCGACCCTGTCCACCAACGACCAGTTGTTCCACCCTGAGGAATACAGCCAACTCATCGTTTCCTACAAAGACGGAGCACCGGTTCATCTCAGAGATGTGGCGAAAGTGGTCAACGGCGCGGAAAACGCCTACGTCCAGGCGTGGTCTGGCGATCAACCGGGGGTCAACCTGGTGATCTTCCGGCAACCAGGCGCCAACATCGTCGAGACCGTGGACCGGATTCAGGCAGCCTTGCCGACGCTGGAGGCCATGCTGCCCGCCTCGGTCCAGGTCGGGGTGCTGGTCGACCGGACCCAGACCATCCGCGCCTCGTTGCACGAAGTGGAAATCACCTTGCTGATTGCGATCATGCTGGTGGTGGCAGTGATGGCGATGTTCCTGCGCCAACTCTCGGCGACCTTGATCGTGACCGCCGTGCTCGGTGTGTCGTTGATCGCCAGTTTCGCCCTGATGTACATCATGGGGTTCAGCCTGAACAACCTGACGCTGGTGGCGATTGTGGTGGCCGTGGGGTTTGTGGTCGACGATGCGATCGTGGTCGTGGAGAACATCCACCGGCACCTGGAGGCGGGCGACGGCATGCGCGAGGCGGCGATCAAGGGCGCCGGCGAGATCGGGTTTACCGTGGTCTCGATCAGTGTCTCGCTGGTGGCGGCGTTCATTCCGTTGCTGTTCATGGGCGGCGTGGTCGGGCGATTGTTCAAGGAATTTGCCCTGACCGCGACCTCGACCATCATGATCTCGGTGGTGGTGTCCCTGACCCTGGCGCCGACCCTCGCCGCATTGTTCATGCGTGCGCCGGTGCATCACCCCCACGACAAACCGGGTTTCGGCGAGCGCTTGCTGGCGTGGTATGAGAAAGGCCTGCGTCGCGCCCTCGCCCATCAGAAATTGATGATCGGCGTGTTCGGCTTGTCCCTCGTGCTGGCCGTCACCGGTTACATCTTTATTCCCAAGGGTTTCTTCCCGGTGCAGGACACTGGCTTTGTCCTCGGCACCACCGAGGCCGCCGCTGATATTTCCTACGGCGACATGGTGAAAAAACACCTGGCAATGGCCGAAATCGTCGCTGCCGACCCGGCCGTGGAGGCGTTTTCCCACTCGGTCGGCGTCTCGGGCAGTAACCAGACGATTGCCAACGGACGCTTCTGGATCTCCCTGAAAAAACGCGGCGATCGCGACGTCTCCGCCAGCGAGTTCATCGACCGGATTCGCCCGCAACTGATGAAAGTCCCGGGCATCGTGCTGTACCTGCGCGCCGGCCAGGACATCAACCTCAGTTCCGGCCCGAGTCGCGCCCAGTACCAATACGTGCTCAAGAGCAACGACGGCGCGACCCTCAGCACCTGGACCCAGCGCCTGACGGAAAAACTGCGCGGCAACCCGGCCTTTCGCGACATTTCCAACGACTTGCAGCTGGGCGGCAGCATTACCCACATCAACATCGACCGCAGCGCGGCGGCACGATTCGGCCTGACGGCCAGTGATGTCGACGAAGCGCTGTATGACGCCTTCGGTCAGCGGCAAATCAATGAGTTCCAGACCCAGACCAACCAGTACAACGTGATCCTGGAGCTGGACACCCAGCAACGCGGCAAAGCCGAAAGCCTCAACTACTTCTACCTGCGCTCGCCGCTCAGTGGGGAAATGGTGCCGCTCTCGGCGCTGGCGAAATTCGATGCGCCGACCATCGGTCCGCTGTCCATCGCCCACGACGGCATGTTTCCGGCCGCCAACCTGTCGTTCAACCTGGCACCCGGCGTGGCCCTGGGCGATGCGGTGATCATGCTCAATCAGGCCAAGGCCGACATCGGCATGCCGACGGCCATCAGCGGCAACTTCCAGGGCGCGGCCCAGGCGTTCCAGAGTTCGCTGGCCAGCCAGCCCTGGCTGATTCTGGCGGCGCTGGTGGCGGTGTACATCATTCTCGGCGTGCTCTACGAGAGCTTCGTGCACCCGCTGACGATCATCTCGACCCTGCCGTCGGCGGGGCTCGGCGCGGTGATCATGCTGTGGATCTGGGGCCAGGACTTTTCGATCATGGCGCTGATCGGGCTGGTGCTGTTGATCGGGATCGTCAAGAAAAACGGCATCCTGATGATCGACTTCGCCCTCGAAGCCCAGCGCAAAGGCGGCTTGCCACCGGAAGAGGCGATTTACCAGGCCTGTCTTACCCGGTTCCGGCCGATCATCATGACCACCCTCGCCGCCCTGCTCGGCGCACTGCCGCTGATGCTCGGTTACGGCACCGGTGCCGAACTGCGCCAGCCCCTGGGGATCGCGGTCGTCGGCGGCTTGCTGGTAAGCCAGGCGCTGACGCTGTTCACCACTCCGGTCATATACTTGTGGCTCGAGCGGCTATTCCATAGGCCCAAGCCAACGCCGGTACCGGTGCTGGCGACCACAGACTGAGGCGGGGTCATGCGCGTTCTGATTATCGAAGACGAGGAAAAAACCGCGGACTACCTGCATCGCGGCCTGACGGAACAGGGCTACACCGTGGACCTGGCGCGCGACGGCGTCGGCGGCTTGCACCTGGCGCTGGAAAGCGACTACGCGGTGATCGTCCTCGACGTCATGCTGCCGGGCCTGGACGGCTTCGGCGTATTGCGCGCGTTGCGTGCGCGCAAGCAAACCCCGGTGATCATGCTCACCGCCCGCGAGCGCGTGGAAGACCGCATCAGAGGCCTGCGCGACGGCGCCGACGATTACCTCGGCAAACCTTTTTCCTTCCTCGAACTGGTGGCACGGCTACAGGCGTTGACGCGTCGCAGCGGCGGCCATGAACCGGTGCAAGTCAGCGTCGCCGACCTGTGGATCGATTTGATCAGCCGCAAGGCCACCCGCGCCGGCATGCGCCTGGACCTGACGGCCAAGGAGTTCTCGCTGCTCAGTGTGCTGGCCCGTCGACAAGGTGAAATCCTCTCGAAAACCGCCATTGCCGAGATGGTCTGGGACATCAATTTCGACAGCGACGCCAACGTGGTCGAAGTCGCGATCAAGCGCCTGCGGGCCAAGCTCGACGGGCCGTTCGAGGAGAAATTGCTGCACACCATCCGTGGCATGGGTTATGTGCTGGAGAGCCGTGGTGTCCAGTAATTCGATTGCCCTGCGCTTGAGCGGGATGTTCACCCTGGTCGCGCTGCTGGTGTTCCTGTTGATCGGCGGGGCGCTCTATCAGCAAGTCGACAAAGGCCTGGGCTTGTTGCCCGAAGCCGAGCTGGATGCGCGCTACAGCGTGCTCGAATCCACCGTCGGCCGTTACGGCACGCCGGAGCATTGGGTGAAGATCAACAACAAGCTCAAGCTGCTGGGTGAAGAAGACAAGCGCATCAGTTTCTGGATCATCAGCGGCGACCCCCATTACGAATACGGCAACCTGACGCCGCAGATCCGCGCCTTTGCCCAGGGGCCGCTGGGCATGCGCGACCTGAAACTGCCGGATCAGCCTTATCCATTGAAGGTGCTGGTCAGCCAGTTTCCCGCCAAGGATCAGCGACCGCCGCTGCGTTTCATGATCGGCATCGACACCGAAACGTTTTTCCAGACTCAGCACCACTTGTTGATCGCCTTGATCAGCCTGGCGATCATCGGGGTGTTACTGGCCTCGGCACTTGGCTATTGGGTGGCACGGATCGGCCTCAAGCCATTGATCAAGCTGTCCCAGGAAGCCCAGCGCCTGGCCCCGCCATTGCGTTCCGGGCGGTTGCGACTGGCCTCGCTGCCGCCGGAACTCAATCAGTTCGTCAACTCATTCAACTCCACGCTGGAACGCGTCGAACAGGCCTACTCGCGCCTGGAATCATTCAACGCCGACGTTGCCCACGAACTGCGCTCGCCACTGACCAACCTGATCGGCCAGACGCAGGTGGCACTGACCCGTGGCCGTTCAGCCGAACACTACTTCGAAGTGCTGCAATCGAACCTCGAAGAGCTGGAACGGCTGCGTTCGATCATCAATGACATGCTGTTTCTCGCCAGCGCCGACCAGGGCAGCAAGGCCACCAAACTGATGTCCACCTCCCTGGCGGATGAAGTGGCAACCACCCTGGAATACCTGGATTTCATCCTCGAAGACGCCCAGGTCCAGGTGCAGGTCAGTGGCGATGCCCAGGTGCGGATCGAAATCGCTCATCTGCGTCGGGCGTTGATCAACCTGCTGAGCAATGCCGTGCAGCATACCGAACCCGGCCAAGTGATTCAGGTGCGGATCGAGGTCGAGGCGCATCAGGTCAGCATCGGTGTCGCAAACCCGGGATCGCCGATTGCCAGCGAGCATCTGCCGCGACTGTTCGAGCGCTTCTATCGGGTCGATGCGTCGCGCAGCAACAGTGGCAACAACCACGGCCTGGGCCTGGCGATCGTCAAGGCGATTGCACTGATGCATGGCGGGGACGTGTTTGTGCGCAGTGATCACGGCATGAATACCTTCGGTATCCACCTCCCCGTCTGACGCCCCCCTGTAGGAGCTGGCTTGCCAGCGAAGAGGCTCTCGAGCCTTGCACCGCCCATGAGGACGCCTTCGCCAGCAAGCCGGCTCCTACAGACTCGATCCTTGTATTTTCCGCAACAGTCCTTTCATGAATTCGCTCTTTTTCCCCGCCTGATTGCGCCTTATCTTTGCCGCACCAAACAGCACTTGCCAAGCAAGAAGGTTTTAGAGATGTCCAACACCATGGGTATTGCCAGCGCTTTCGTTTTGTCCTCGTTGTTCCTGTCTCCGGTCGCCATGGCTGAAGAGTCGCAGACTTTCGCCGCGCACAACACCGCACGAGCCGCGGCGTTCGAAGAGTATCAGAGCGAAATGACGGCCAAGGCTCAGGATGCCGCGCTAACCCCTCAGGCGTCGACCAGCCGGTCCCAGACAGGACTCGAGAACGACAGCTGACCGCTAGAAACCACTCTGTTTCCCTCGACACTTTTATCGGCTCTTTCCGTTGAAAGTTGTCTTCAAGCCGCTGCTATCAGCGGCTTTTTTTCGCCGGTTCGTTGCAATTGATGTAACGATAACCGAGCGATCATCGACGACCCGTTCAGCTTTTTCTGACCCCCGTTTCAAAAAAGGCCTGCATGTTTTGCTGGCCTTTTTTTTGCTTGGGATTTATACAGGCGCTGTATACGCAATCGGTGTCCGGCGCTCTGCCCCGGCGCTTGCACCAGAAGTCTCTTATCGCCTTGTCAGTAGAAGTCAGAACCATGAGTGTGCGCCATGCGATACCTCACCACTCGATCCGTTCGACGCGACCGGAACGGATTCTGACTCTCGGCAGTTTACTGCTGGCGATTGCAATCATGAGCATTGTCGCCTTCCTGCTGATCCGTGAACGCGCCAACGCCGAGCTGTCCGCCACTCGCGCAGCATCCAATATCGTGCAGTTGATCGACGCCGACGTCCTGCGCAACATACAACTCTATGATCTGTCGTTGCTGGGCTTGATTGCCGCCTCGCAGCGTGAAGACCTCAAATCCGTATCCCCGCTCATCCGTCACCTGGCCTTGTTCGACCGCGCCACGGCTGCGCCCTATAAAGGCGACATTCTGTTGCTCGACAACCAGGGCGACGTGATGGCCGACTCGGCCTCGGTAGTACCCAGAAAGGGCAACTTTGCCGACCGTGAATTTTTCCGCTCCCATGTGAATGAGCGGACCCCGGGCATGCTCATCAGCCGCCCGTTCAAGTCCGCAGAGGCAGGACAGGAATGGCGTATCAGCTTCAGCCGCCGGATCAGTGGCGCCCAAGGCGAATTCCTGGGTGTGGCCGAAGCCGCGATGCGCTTGAACTACTTTGATCAGTTGTTCAACAGTTTGAACATAGGTCGGGACAGCACCATCACCCTGATCAGCAAGGACGGGATCCTCCTGGCCCTGCAACCGCGCCCGGCCGAGGACATGACCGGCAAGGACTTCAGCAGCCGTCCTAACTTCCAGCGCATCGTCAAAGAAGGCAACGGCAGCTTCACCGGCACTTCAAGCCTCTACCAGGATGAACGCCTGTACACGTTCTCCCAGGTGGGCGACTTGCCGTTGATCGTCATCGTTGCCCTGTCCAGCGACGAAGTCTATGCGGCGTGGAAGCGCACGGCGCTGGTGGTCAGCCTGGCGACCCTGGCCCTGTGCGTGAGCCTGCTCTGGTTGACCTGGTTGTTCAGCCGGGAATTGCGCCTGCGGCATAACGCCGAGCAGGAACTGGCGCAACTGGCCGCCACGGATGCGTTGACCGGCCTGGCCAACCGCCGAACCCTGGATCAGGTCCTGCGCCATGAATGGTTTCGTGCCCAACGCTCGGGCTTGCCGCTGTCGCTGCTGATGATCGATGCCGACCACTTCAAGGCGTTCAACGATCGCCACGGGCATCAGGCTGGCGACGATGCGCTGCGCACGGTGGCCCGGGTGATCAGCGCCCATGTCCGACGGCCGGCGGATCTGGTTGCCCGTTATGGCGGCGAGGAGTTTTCGGTGATTCTTGCCGAAACCGACAGCCAGGGTGCGCTGCGGATTGCCGAACAGCTCCGTTCAGCGGTCGAGCAGTTGCCGTTGAGGGCGGATGCAGAGTCGCCGATGACTGTCAGTATCGGGATCAGCACCTGGACCCCGCAGAGCGACTTGAGCCTGGAGCAATTGCTGTTTGCCGCGGACAAGGCGTTGTATCAGGCCAAGGAAAGTGGGCGTAATCGGGTCGTCGCTACCGGCTGAGAAATAATGCTGTGGCGATGAGGCCCTTCCAGACACCGCCAATTCGGGGCATAAAAAAAGGCCACCCGAAGGCAGCCTTGAAAAACTAGAGAGGTTTTTTACTTACACGGCCGCAACTGGGCGCATGTAAGAGATCGGTGCAGTGCTGGCGTCTTCAAAAGTCACGACTTCCCAGGCATCTGTCTGCTCAATCAACTTGCGCAGCAGCTGGTTGTTCAAAGCATGTCCGGACTTGAAGCCCTTGAACTCACCAATCAGGCTATTGCCCAACAGGTAGAGGTCACCAATAGCATCGAGGATCTTGTGCTTCACGAATTCGTCTTCATAACGAAGGCCGTCTTCGTTCAGTACACCATCCGCGTCGACCACAATAGCGTTTTCAACGCTGCCGCCGAGTGCGAGGTTGTGCTTGCGCAGATACTCGATGTCACTCATGAAACCAAAGGTACGGGCGCGGCTGACTTCTTTTACGAACGAAGTACTGGAAAAATCCACGCTTGCACTTTGTGTGCGGTCACGGAAAACCGGGTGATCGAAATCGATCTCGAAACTCACCTTGAAGCCTTCGAAAGGGACGAAAGTGGCGCGCTTGTCGCCGTCTTCCACTGTCACTTCGCGCAGGATGCGGATGAATTTCTTGGCGGCGTCCTGTTCTTCCAGGCCCGCCGACTGAATCAGGAATACGAAAGGTCCAGCGCTACCATCCATGATCGGGACTTCGGACGCGGAGAGCTCGACGTAGGCGTTATCGATGCCCAGGCCAGCCATGGCCGAGAGCAAGTGCTCCACCGTATCCACTTTGGTGTCACCACTGACCAATGTGGTCGACATCGTGGTTTCACCAACGTTTTCCGCGCGAGCAGGGATCTGCACCACAGGGTCCAGATCGGCACGAACAAACACGATGCCGGTGTCGATAGGTGCAGGCTTGAGGGTCAGGTATACCTTCTCCCCGGAGTGCAGACCTACACCTGTGGCACGGATAATATTTTTCAGTGTGCGTTGTTTAATCATGGCTTGGGCCGCTTCAGCGCAAATTGCGAACTGGTATCAACAAAGGCTGGCGATAATAGCAGACCGCGCCTTTGCTGAACACCAATCACCTTCATAGCCCTGATACATTCCATCAATCGGCCTGACGACGCAGGAAAGCCGGAATGTCCAGGTAGTCCAGGTCGTCTTGCGGATTCATCTTCGCGGCAGCCGCAGCACCGGCCTGAGCCTGGTTGCGCATGACGGTCGGACGGTCCAGGTCACGGTAGTTTACCGCTGGCTGTTCCTGGCGTGCAGGGGCTTGTTGTTGTGGCTGGGAAGCCATGGAGGTATGAACGGTATTGTCGATGAGCTTCACAGCCTTCTCGATTTTCGCGCCCAGACCTGTGGCAACCACAGTCACGTGCAGCTCGTCGCGCATGTCCGGATCGATAACGGTACCGACCTTGACCATCGCGTGCTCGGAAGCGAAGGCTTCGATGATGCTACCCACGTCGGAGTACTCACCCAGGGACAGGTCAGGACCGGCGGTGATGTTCACCAGGATGCCGCGTGCACCTTGCAGGTTCACGTCTTCGAGCAACGGGTTGCGAATGGCCGCTTCGGTGGCCTCGCGTGCACGGTTCGGACCGCTGGCGCAGCCAGTGCCCATCATTGCCATGCCCATTTCGCTCATCACGGTACGGACGTCGGCGAAGTCGACGTTGATCATGCCCGGACGCTTGATGATGTCGGAGATACCGCGAACGGCTCCAGCCAGTACATCGTCGGCCTTGGCGAAAGCCGACAGCAGGCTCGCGTCTTTACCGAGGATGGTCAGCAACTTCTCGTTGGGAATGGTGATCAACGAGTCGACGCTTTCAGACAGCAGACGGATACCTTCGTCGGCGATCTGCATGCGCTTGCGGCCTTCGAACGGGAACGGACGGGTCACCACCGCAACGGTGAGGATCCCCATTTCCTTGGCCACTTCAGCAATGATCGGCGCAGCACCGGTACCGGTACCGCCGCCCATGCCAGTGGTGATGAACACCATGTTGGTGCCCTGCAGGACTTCGGCAATGCGCTCACGGTCTTCGAGAGCGGCCTGACGACCTACTTCAGGGTTGGCGCCAGCGCCGAGACCTTTGGTCACGCCGGTGCCCAGTTGCAGGATGGTCCGCGCGCCGATGCTTTTCAGCGCCTGGGCATCAGTGTTGGCGCAGATGAATTCAACGCCTTCAATGTTGCTCTTGACCATGTGGTTGACGGCGTTGCCGCCGCCTCCGCCAACACCGATAACTTTAATAACCGGGCTTGCGGGGATGTTGTCTACGAGTTCGAACATTTTCCCTCTCCTTTCATTTCTCTAGTTTTTGCGCCTACTGCCTGTATCTACAACGGTGCTGCGGTAAATCTTTAGAAGTTGCCCTGGACCCAGCTCTTGAAGCGATCGAGCAAGGCGACTTTCGGCTCTTCATTGCTGTAGCTGTCGCGGCTGCTGATGCCCGAGAACGAAATCCCGTCGGACTGCTTCTGCAGGCCGTACATCAACAGGCCGACGCCGGTGGAATAGATCGGGTTGCGGACGACGTCGTCCAGGCCCTTGACGCCATGGGGCACGCCCAGGCGGACCGGCATGTGGAAGATTTCTTCGGCCAGTTCGACCGCGCCTTCCATTTTCGAAGTACCGCCGGTCAGCACGATGCCGGCCGGGATCAGGTCTTCGTAGCCGCTGCGACGCAGTTCGGCCTGGATCAGCGTGAACAGCTCGTCGTAACGCGGCTCGACCACTTCGGCCAGGGCCTGGCGGGACAGCTCGCGCGGCGGACGGTCGCCGACACTTGGCACCTTGATGGTTTCACCGGCACCGGCCAGCTTGGCCAGGGCGCAGGCGTAGCGAATCTTGATTTCTTCGGCGTACTGGGTCGGGGTGCGCAACGCCATGGCGATGTCGTTGGTCACCTGGTCGCCCGCAATCGGGATCACCGCGGTGTGACGGATCGCGCCTTCGGTGAAGATCGCGATGTCGGTGGTGCCGCCGCCGATGTCCACCAGGCACACGCCCAGCTCTTTCTCGTCGTCGGTCAGCACCGAGTACGCGGATGCCAGCTGCTCGAGAATGATGTCGTCGATTTCCAGGCCGCAGCGACGCACGCATTTTTCAATGTTCTGTGCAGCGTTGACGGCACAGGTGACCACGTGGACCTTGGCTTCCAGGCGTACGCCGGACATGCCCAGCGGCTCACGCACGCCTTCCTGGTTATCGATCACATAATCCTGCGGCAGGGTATGCAGCACGCGCTGGTCGGCCGGGATCGCCACAGCCTGGGCGGCGTCGAGCACACGCTCAAGGTCGGCGGCGCTGACTTCGCGATCGCGGATAGCCACGATGCCGTGGGAGTTCAGGCTGCGGATGTGATTGCCCGCCACGCCAACGAACGCCGAGTGGATCCGGCAACCGGCCATCAACTGCGCTTCTTCGATCGCGCGCTGGATCGACTGCACGGTGGACTCGATGTTCACCACCACGCCTTTCTTCAGGCCACGGGACGGATGAGTACCGATCCCGACAATTTCCAGCGTGCCGTCGTCCGAGACCTCGCCGACCAGCGCCACCACCTTGGAGGTGCCGATATCGAGACCGACGATCATTTTGCCGCTTTGCACGTTTGCCATTGGTCCTGCCTCTTCTTAATTCTTCGCGACAGCGGGTTGGGCCGTCGTGGGCGCTACAGGTTCCCGCCAGCCAACAGCGAGGCCGTTGGCGTAGCGCAGATCGATGCGCGCAATGTTCGTAATCTGTTCTTTGAGCGTCTTGTCATAGATGGCAATGAAGCGGCGCATCTTTTCCACCTGGTTGCCGCGTCCCAGCAGCAGTTCAATCCCCGGACCCGCGCTACCGGCGCCGGTGGTCAGGAACCAGCTGCCTCGATCACGCAACTCCAGCCGTGCAATCGAGAAGCCCAATGGCCTGAGCATCTGGCTCAGCACCTGGTATTGCTGCATCACTTTCTGTTGAGCCCGTTGTGGACCGAACAACTGTGGCAAGTGTTCGTAGTTCGCCAGTTCACGCGGGGTGAACGCCTGACCCTGGTTGTTCAACAGCGATTCATCACCCCAACGGGCCACCGGCAGTTGTTCTTCCAGGCGGATCACCACTTGATCCGGCCACACCCTGCGCACTTCCGCGTGGGCAATCCATGGCATCTGTTCCAGCTCGGTGCGCATGCCCGCCAGGTCGATGGTGAAGAAGCTCGCCGCCACGAATGGCGCTATCCGCTGCTGCACCGCTTGCTGGCTGATGTAACTCAAGTCGCCCTGCACGGCGATTTTGCTGATCGGCCGATCGGCATACGGCAACAAGCGCTGCGTGCCTTCGTAGGTGCCGAAACCCAGCACTACCAGCAGCACCGGCCAGAACAGGCTTTTGACAAAAGCAAAATTGGCTTTCGGCAGGCGCGCAGACATCGGCTCTTTGGCCACCATTCGGCTGGCACCCCGCGGCACCGGCTTGCGGCCGGTCGGTGCGGGGGGCTGATGTCTCAGCTGGGCGCCTTGCATGGTCTTAACCTCGCGGCTCTTTGTTATTGGCTACGTGGCTGGCAGCGTTACCGGCAACACTGGCCGCCAGGATCGCCAATACCAGTTGCTGGAAATCCAGGCCGGCGGCACGGGCCGCCATCGGCACCAGACTGTGATCGGTCATGCCCGGCGCGGTGTTGACTTCCAGGAACCAGAACTGCCCGTCGGCGTCCTGCATCACGTCCGCCCTGCCCCAACCGGCGATACCCAGCGCCTCACAGGCTTTGGCCGTGAGGTCCATGAGTTCTTGTTCTTTGCTGCTGTCCAGGCCACAGGGGATCCGGTACTGGGTATCGGATGCCACGTACTTGGCGTCGTAGTCGTAGAAGCTGTGCGTCGTGCCCAGGGCAATCGGTGGCAACACCTGGTCACGCAGGGTGGCGATGGTGAACTCCGGACCTTGAATCCATTGCTCGACCAACACTTGCGAATCGTAGGTACTGGCCGCTTTCCACGCGTCGATCAATTCAGACGCGGAGGTCACTTTGGCCATCCCGATACTTGAACCTTCATGGGCCGGTTTGACGATCAAAGGGAAGCCCAGTTCCGTCGCCGCCGAAATACAATCGGCTTCGCAGCTCAGCACCGCATGGCGTGGCGTCGGAATGCCGAGGCTGTGCCAGACCTGTTTGGTGCGCAGCTTGTCCATCGCCAGTGCCGAGGCCAGGATGCCGCTGCCGGTGTACGGAATGCCCAGGCATTCCAGCAGGCCCTGCATGCTGCCGTCTTCACCGCCACGGCCGTGGAGGATGATGAAGGCGCGGTCGATTTTTTCGTTGAGCAGACGCTGCAACAGGTCATCGCCGACGTCGAGACCGAACGCATCCACACCGGCGCTCAGCAGCGCGTCGAGCACGGCGTTACCCGACTTCAGGGAGACCTCACGCTCGGCACTCTTGCCGCCGAAGAGCACGGCGACGCGGCCGAAGTCTTTCGGTGCAATAGTGGAGACGAGGTTGGCGTAAGCAGCAGTCATTTCAACTTCCCCACGCTCGGCGCAGCAACGGCGCCAGCGAACAACGGACTCTTCAACAGCTTCGGTGCGAGACCACCGATGTCACCGGCGCCCTGGCACAGCAGGATGTCGCCGGCACGCAGCAGTGGCTTGACGATCGGCGCGAGGTCGACCCCGCGCTCGATGTAGATCGGGTCGAGTTGGCCGCGCTGGCGGATGCTGTTGCACAGCTTGCGGCTGTCTGCGCCCGGAATCGGCTCTTCACCGGCCGGGTAGACTTCCATCAGCAGCAGCACGTTGGCATCGGCCAATACATTGACGAAATCGTCGTAGAGGTCGCGGGTACGGCTGTAGCGGTGCGGCTGGTAAACCATCACCAGGCGGCGCTCCGGCCAGCCACCGCGCACGGCTTTAATGACCGCTGCCACTTCGGTCGGGTGGTGACCGTAGTCGTCGACCAGCATCACGCTGCCGCCTTCTACCGGCAGTTCGCCGTAGACCTGGAAGCGTCGGCCGACACCCTGGAACCCGGACAGGCCCTGGACGATGGCTTCATCGCTGACGCCCTCGTCAGTGGCGATGCAGATGGTCGCGAGCGAGTTGAGCACGTTGTGGTTGCCCGGCATGTTCACCGAGACATCCAGCGGTTCACGGTCAGGGCGCAACACGGTGAAGAAGGTCTGCATGCCTTGCTGGCGTACATTGATCGCGCGCACGTCGGCGTCGTCGTCGAAGCCGTACGTGACGGTCGGGCGCTTGACCAATGGCAGGATTTCGCGCACCACCGGATCGTCCAGGCACACCACCGCCAGACCGTAGAACGGCAGGTTGTGCAGGAACTCGACGAAGGTTTTCTTCAGCTTGTTGAAGTCACCGTCGTAGGTCGCCATGTGATCGGCGTCGATGTTGGTGACCACGGCCACCAGCGGCTGCAAGTGCAGGAAACTGGCGTCGCTTTCATCGGCTTCGGCAATCAGGTAACGACTGGAACCGAGCTGGGCATTGGTGCCCGCTGCATTCAGACGGCCACCGATCACGAATGTCGGGTCCAGGCCACCGGCGGCGAACACCGAAGCGATCAGGCTGGTGGTGGTGGTTTTGCCGTGGGTACCGGCGACGGCGATGCCGTGGCGATAACGCATCAGCTCGGCGAGCATTTCTGCCCGCGGCACCACCGGAATCCGGCGTTCCAGGGCGGTGGCGACTTCCGGGTTGGACGTGTTCACGGCACTGGAGGTGACCAGTACATCGGCGGTCGCGGCGTTCTCGGCACGGTGGCCGATAAAAATCTGGGCGCCAAAGGACTCGAGACGCTCGGTGACCGGCGAAGCCTTAAGGTCCGAACCGGACACTTGATAGCCCAGGTTCAGCAGCACTTCGGCGATGCCGCACATGCCCACGCCGCCGATACCGACGAAGTGGATGCGACGGATGCGGCGCATTTCCGGATGCGGCATGGCTTTCTGATTCTCAACCATGGGCCACCTCCAGGCAGGTATCGACCACGTTACGGGTGGCATCGGGTTTGGCCAGGCGGCGGGCGGCGGTGGCCATGTCGGCGAGTCGTTGTGGTTGCATCAGGACCTCTGTCAGGCGTGCGGCAAGATCCGCTGCGCCAGTCGTTCTTTGCGGCATCAGGAAGGCAGCGCCTTCACGGGCCAAATAATCGGCGTTGCGGGTCTGGTGATCGTCGATTGCATGGGGCAATGGCACCAGCATCGAGGGCAGACCGGCGGCAGCCAGTTCACTGATGGTCAGCGCGCCTGCGCGGCACACCACCAGGTCGGCCCAGCCATAGGCTTGGGCCATGTCTTTGATGAAAGGCTCTACTTGCGCCTCGACGCCAGCCGCGCGATAGCGCTCTGCAGTCACTTCATCGTGGTTTTTGCCGGCCTGATGGAACACTTCCGGACGCAGGTCGGGGACGACTTGCGACAGGGCTTCAGGCAGCAACTTGTTCAACGGTTCTGCGCCCAGGCTTCCGCCCAGGATCAGCAAACGCGCCTTGCGCCCCGCCAGGGCGGGTCGCGGTGTGTCGAGGAACAGCTCGGTGCGCACCGGGTTACCGGTGGTCCTACGGCTGCCCGACAGGGTAAAGGTGTCGGGGAACGCTTCACAGACCCGGGCGGCCAACGGCACCAGCAACCGATTGGCGGTACCGGCCACGGCGTTCTGCTCGTGAACGATCACCGGCACGCCCGCCAGTTTGGCCGCGACACCGCCAGGACCGGTCACAAAACCACCAAAGCCGACCACACACACCGGCTGCAGCTGGCGAATGATCGCCCGTGCCTGCCAAATGGACTTGAGCACCATGAACGGGGCCTTGAGCAGGGACAACTTGCCCTTGCCGCGCACGCCACTGGCGTTGATCCGGTGCAGCTCGATACCGGCCATCGGCACCAGTTCATTCTCGATGCCGCGCGGGGTCCCCAGCCAATGCACGGTGTAGCCCCGGGCCTGGAATTCGCGGGCACAGGCCAGCGCCGGGAACACGTGGCCACCGGTGCCGCCCGCCATGATCAAGACGTTAGCGACCATGGGGCGGCTCCTCGGCGAAGTCGCTCTCCTGGAACTCCATCTCTTCACTGCCCAGGTGGGTTCGACTCTCCCACTCGATGCGCAGCAACAAGCCGAGACAGGCACAGCAGATCACCAGCGAACTGCCGCCATAACTGAGGAACGGCAGGGTCAGGCCTTTGGTCGGCAACAGGCCGACATTCACCCCGATGTTGATCAGGAACTGACCGATCCACAGGAACGACAGGCCGTAGGCCACATACGCCGCGAAATACTGCTTGGCTTTTTCAGCCCACAAGCCGATGTACATGCCGCGCACACACACGAACACGAACAGGCCGACGGTGCACAGGGAACCCACCATGCCGAGCTCTTCGGCCAGGACCGAGAACACGAAGTCAGTGTGAGCTTCCGGCAGGTAGAACTGCTTCTGCACGCTGTTGCCCAGGCCAACGCCCAGCCACTCGCCACGACCGAAGGCGATCAGCGCCTGGGTCAGTTGGTAGCCGGAACCGAACTGGTCGGCCCAGGGGTCGGTGAAGGTAATCAGACGAGCCATCCGGTAGGGTTGCGCCTGCACCAGGACGGTCACCGCCCCGACTGCCAGCGCCACCATCAAGGTGAAACGGAACAGCCCGACCCCGCCGAGGAACAGCATCGCGGCCGCCGCGCCCATCATGACCACGGTGGCACCGAAGTCCGGCTCCATCAGCAGCAGGCCGGCCATCGGCAACAGCACGATGAAGGGCTTGAAGAACCCCATCCAGCTTTCACGCACTTCTTTCTGGCGACGCACGAGGTAACCGGCGAGGTAAATGACGACAAATACCTTGGCGATTTCCGATGGCTGCACGTTGAAGAAACTGAAACCGATCCAGCGCATCGAGCCGTTCACCTCACGGCCGATCCCCGGGATGATCACCATTATCAGCAAACCGAAGGCACCGAGCAGCATCAGCCAGCCGAGGCGTTGCCAGGTGGCAATCGGAATCATCATGGTGACGATGCACGCCCCCAGGCCGAGGACCAGGTAAATCAGGTGGCGGATCATGTGGTACAGGGTATTGCCCGACTGTACTGCGGCCACTTCCGACGACGCGGAAGTGATCATGACCAGCCCCAGGCCGAGCAGCGCCAGGCAACCGGCGAGCATCGGGAAGTCGAGGTCGATACCGCGCCCGGTGATGATCGGCGATGGATACGGCTTGATGATGTTTCTCAGGCTCATGCCAGTTCCTCCACGGCGCGGACGAACTGGTGACCACGGTCTTCGTAATTCTTGAACATGTCGAAACTGGCGCAGGCCGGCGACAGCAGCACCGCGTCGCCCTGTTCCGCGATGGCGCGGCATTGCGCCACGGCTTCGACCAGCGAACCGACGCGAATCAGCGGCACGGCATCGCCAACGGCCTCACCGATCCTGTCGGCGTCACGGCCCAGCAGAATGACGGCACGGCAGTTGGCCGCGACCGGATCGCGCAGGTCCTTGAATTCGGCACCCTTGCCGTCGCCACCGGCGATCAGCACGAGTTTGCCGTCGATGTCCGCGCCCAGGCCTTCGATGGCGGCCAGTGCGGCGCCGACGTTGGTGGCCTTGGAATCGTTGTAGTAGCTCACGCCATCCAGGTCGCGGACCCATTGGCAGCGATGTTCGAGACCGGCGAAGGTGCGCAGGCTTGCGAGCATGGCGTCGAACGGCAGGCCCACGGCATGGCCCAGCGCCAATGCGGCCAGGGCGTTGGACTGGTTATGCGCGCCGCGGATTTTCAGTTCGCGCACCGGCATCAGGTTCTGGAATTCGAAGGCCAGGTACTTCTCGCCATCTTCTTCACGGATACCGAACGCCTTGAAATCGGGCTTGCCCAAGCCGAAGGTCCAGCACGGCTGGCCCTCGCCCATCAACGGACGGCTCAGGGCATCCTGGCGGTTGACCACGAACTGCCTGGCGCCACGAAAAATCCGGTGCTTGGCCAGGTGATAGGCCGGCAGTCCGCTGTAGCGGTCCATGTGGTCTTCGCTGACATTGAGCACAGTCGCCACTTCAGCGCCGAGGTTATCGGTGGTCTCAAGCTGGAAACTCGACAGTTCCATCACGTACAGCTCGACATCGTCGCTGAGCAGGTCCAGCGCTGGCGTGCCGAGGTTGCCCCCGACAGCGACACGCTTGCCTGCCGCAGCCGCCATCTCGCCGACCAGGGTAGTGACGGTGCTTTTCGCGTTGGAACCGCTGATGGCGACAATCGGCGCTTTCGCGTTACGCGCGAACAGCTCGATGTCGCCGGACAATTTCACGCCACGGGCGGCGGCAGCCTGCAGGGCCGGGGTCGCCAGCGCCAGGCCGGGGCTCACGTAGAGCTCGTCGGCACGGCACAGGAACTCGACGTCCAGCTCGCCACAACGCACTTCCACGTGCGGATAGTCACGCTTGAGCGTGGCCAGTTCCGGTGGAGTTTCCCGCGTATCGGCCACGGCAAACGACACGCCCCGGTTCGCCAGGAAGCGAACCAGGGACATGCCGCTCTTGCCGAGGCCGACAACGATGCGGAAGTGGTCAGAAGCGATCAGAGACACTCGTTCTACCTCAGCTTCAGGGTGGCAAGGCCGACCAGTACCAGAATCACGGTGATGATCCAGAATCGGACGATCACACGCGGCTCGGGCCAGCCCTTGAGTTCAAAGTGGTGGTGAATCGGTGCCATGCGAAACACACGGCGACCGGTCAGCTTGAAGGATGCAACCTGGATGACGACCGACAGGGTCTCCATCACGAACACGCCGCCCATGATGAACAGGACGATTTCCTGACGGACGATCACCGCGATAGTGCCCAGGGCCGCGCCCAGCGCCAGCGCGCCAACGTCGCCCATGAACACCTGGGCCGGATAGGTGTTGAACCAGAGGAAACCCAGGCCCGCGCCGATCAGCGCGCCGCAGAATACGATCAACTCGCCGGCACCCGGTACATAAGGAATCAGCAGGTATTCAGCGAACTTCACGTTACCCGAGAGGTAGCAGAAGATCCCCAGGCCGCCGCCAACCATCACGGTCGGCATGATCGCCAGGCCGTCGAGGCCGTCGGTCAGGTTGACCGCGTTGCTCGACCCGACAATCACGAAATAGGTCAGCACGATGAAGCCTGCGCCCAGCGCAATGCTGTGGTCCTTGAGCATCGGCAGGATCAGGGTGGTTTCCACCGGCGTTGTGGCGGTCATGAACAGGAAGATCGCCGCTCCCAGGCCGAACACCGATTGCCAGAAGTATTTCCAGCGACTCGGCAGACCACGGGAGTTCTTCTCGATCACCTTGCGGTAGTCGTCGACCCAGCCGATGGCGCCGAACAGCAAGGTCACCAGCAGCACGGTCCAGACATAACGGTTGCTCAGGTCAGCCCAAAGCAAGGTGCTGACGCCGATGGACGAAAGAATCAGCGCGCCGCCCATGGTCGGGGTGCCGGATTTGGACAGGTGCGATTGTGGACCGTCGTTGCGAACGGATTGACCGATCTGACGGTTCTGCAAAGTACGGATCATCCACGGGCCATAGCACAGCGACAAAACCAGCGCGGTCAGCACACCGAGGATCCCGCGCAGGGTCAGGTACTGGAAGACCGCGAAGCCTTTGTAGAACTGTTGCAGATACTCCGCTAGCAGCAGCAGCATTAATGTTTCTCCAGACGCGTCCCGCACAAAGCGGCGACGATGTTTTCCATCGCCGCGCTGCGCGAGCCTTTGATCAAAATGGTGGTGTTTGTATCTTGCTCGGCGTCGAGGGCCTTGATCAGTTCAGCCTGTGTGCTGAAGTGCCAGGCCTGTTCACCAAAAGCGTTCACGGCGTGAGCCATCATTGGCCCTACGGCATACAGCGCGGATACCTTGCCGCGGGCGTACTCGCCCACATCGCGGTGCCCCTGCTCCGCCCATTCGCCCAACTCGCCGATATCCCCGAGCACCAGGACGGTGCGACCGGAAAAGCCGGCCAGTATATCAACGGCGGCACACATGGAGGTGGGGTTCGCGTTATATGTGTCATCGATCACGCGCATGCCATTGCTGGCCAGTTGCGCAACAGTGCGGCCCTTGACCGGTTGCACCGCGCCAAGGCCGGTGACGATGCCGGACAGCGATACACCCAGCGCATGGGCTGCCGCTGCGGCGGCCAGGGCATTGGCGACGTTATGGGTACCAAGCAGGTTCAGCTGAACCCGCGCCTCGCCTTCGGGACTGTGCAGAATGAAGGCCGGGCACCCGCGAGCGTCGCGGTCCAGATCGCTGGCATGGAAGTCGGCGCTGACATTGCTCAGGGCGAACGTCAGCACTTGGCGACCGGCAGCGCGGGCGTTCCAGATGGCGAACGCCTTGTCGTCGAGATTGAGCACGGCGACACCATCGGCTTCCAGCCCATCGATGATCTCGCCCTTGGCCTCGACGATTTTTTCCGGCCCGCCGAACTCGCCGACGTGGGCCGTGCCTGCGTTGTTGAGCACGGCCACATGCGGCTTGGTCATGGCGACGGTGTAGGCAATTTCACCGAGCCGTGAAGCGCCCAGCTCGATCACTGCCGCGGTGTGTTCCGGCGCAAGTTCGAGCAAGGTCAGCGGCACGCCGAGGTCATTGTTCAGGTTGCCACGGGTCGCCAGTACCGAACCGCGCGTGCGCAGGATGCCGGCGAGCATTTCCTTGACCGTGGTCTTGCCGCTGGAACCGGTGATGGCGGCCACGGGATGGGTGAACGCGACACGATTCATCGCGCCCAGTTGCCCAAGCGCCTGGCGGGCATCCTTGACCAGCAATTGCGGCAGTGCGCTGTCGGCGACTTCACGCTCGACCAATGCACCGGCGGCGCCCAGGCTGGCCACCTCGTTCAAATAGTCATGGCCGTCGAAGCGCGGACCGGTCAGGGCGATAAACAGTTGGCCGGGCTTGATGGCGCGGCTGTCGATGCTGACGCCATCGAACGTGGCATCGGCCACGAGCAGTCGGCCATTCAGCGCGCCGGTCAGTTCGCTCAGTTTCAACGCTTTAAGCATGGGCCACCTCCCACGCGGTCAAGGCATGATCGGCCTCGACCAGATCGGAGAATGGGTGACGCTCGCCGTTGATTTCCTGATAGTCCTCATGCCCTTTTCCGGCCAGGACAATCACGTCTTCGGCCGAAGCGCCGGCAATCAGCTGGGCGATCGCCTGCCCACGGCCAGCGACGAACGTGACGTTATCCACAGCCGTGAAGCCGGCGCGGATGTCAGCGAAAATCACTGCCGGGTCTTCGGTACGCGGGTTGTCATCGGTCACCAGCACACCGTCAGCCAGGCGCTCGACCACTTCGGCCATCAGCGGACGCTTGCCGCGATCGCGATCACCGCCGCAACCGAACAGGCACAGCAAACGACCTTTGGCGTGCGGACGCAGGGCCATCAAGACTTTTTCCAGCGCGTCCGGCGTGTGGGCGTAATCGACCACCACCAACGGCTGGGAACCCCCGCCAAGCCGCTGCATGCGACCGGCCGGGCCTTCGAGTTTCGGCAGCACCTTGAGAATTTCGTCCAGGGCGTAGTCCAGGCCGAGCAAGGCGCCAATGGCGGCGAGCACGTTGCTCAGGTTGAAGCGGCCGAGCAAAGTGCTGCGCAGGAGGTGTTCGCCCTGCGGGGTAACCAGGGTGGCACGTACGCCTTCGTCGTCGAACTGCGCTTCACGGCAATATAGATAGGCGCTGGAATCTTGCAAGCTGTAGGTGATCAGGCGCGACTCGCGTTTTTCGGTGGCCAGTCCCCGGCCGAAATCGTCGTCCAGGTTGATCACGCGGCATTTCAGATCGTTCCAGGCAAACAGCTTGGCCTTGGCTTCGCCGTAGGCCTGCATGGTGCCGTGGTAATCCAGATGATCGCGGGACAGGTTGGTCATCACCGCCACATCGAACGCCAAGGCCGTCACGCGGCCCTGATCCAGACCGTGGGAAGAGACTTCCATCGCCACGGCTTTGGCACCGGCCTTTTTCAGGTCGGCCAGGGTCGCTTGCACGGCGATCGGGTTCGGCGTGGTGTGCAGGCCGCTTTGCAGCGCGCCATGGAAACCGGTGCCAAGAGTGCCGACGATGCCACAATGCTGACCGAGCAGATCCAGCGCTTGCGCGACCAACTGCGTGACGCTGGTTTTACCGTTGGTGCCGGTAACCCCGATCAGATTCAGATGGCGGCTCGGATCACCGTAAAAACGCCCCGCGATGTCCGACAACTGCGCCGCCAGGCCCTTGACCGGAATCAGCGGCACGTCGGTGATCGGCAGCACTGTGGCGCCTTCGACCTCGTAAGCCACGGCCGCGGCACCGCGCTGCAAGGCATCGGCAATGTGCGCGCGACCGTCGAACTTGCCGCCAGGAACGGCGAGAAACAGATCGCCCGCCCGTACATTGCGGCTGTCCAGGGTCAGTTCGCGGATCAGCAGATCGCGACCGGCGTGGGCAAAAATCTTATTCAGGCTCAGAGACATCAGCCGCGCCCTCCATTGGCTTTCAGCGGAACGACCGGTGTTGCGTTCGCTTGTTGAACAGGTGGCAGATTGTCCGGGGTGATGTTCATCAGGCGCAGGGTCCCGGACATCACTTTGCTGAACACTGGCGCCGATACCAGGCCACCGTAGTAACCGGCCTTGGTCGGTTCATCGATCACCACGACGATCGCATAGCGCGGATCGTTCATCGGACCGAAGCCGGCAAACAGCGAGCGGTAGGAGTTCACGGCATAGCCTTTGGTGCCGACCGAGGTTTTACGCGCGGTACCCGACTTGCCGCCAACGTGATACGCCGGGACCTGCGCCCGGAACACACCGCGTGGGGCTTCGATCACTTGCTGCAGCATGGTCTGCATGGTTTTCGCGACCGCTTCCGGCAGCACCTGGCTCGATTGCGGCGGCTTGTCGGTCTTGATCAGCGTCAGCGGCGCGAGGCGACCGTTGTTGGCCAGGGCGGAAAAAGCGTGGACCAGCTGGATCGCGGTCACGGAAATGCCGTATCCGTAGGACAACGTGGCGGTTTCAGCCTTGCGCCATTCGCGGTAGTTCGGCAGGTTGCCGACGCGCTCGCCCGGGAAACCCAGACCGGTGTCCTGGCCGAGACCGACTTTCTGTGCCAGACGGAAAATGGTTTCGCCGCCGATGTCGAACGCGACCTTGCTCATGCCCACGTTACTGGAGTTGATCAGAATCCCGGTCAGGTCGAGGACCGGGCCTTCGGATTTGGAAACGTCACGAATGGTGTACTTGCCCAGCTGCAGCGTGCCCGGGTACACCTCGACGGTATCGCTGGGTTTCCAGCGACCGGTTTCGATGGCGGCGCTCATGGAGATCGCTTTCATGGTCGAGCCCGGCTCGAACACATCGATCATCGCGCGGTTACGCATCATCGCCGGTTGCAGGTTGCGCCGGTTGTTCGGGTTGTAGGTCGGCTGGTTGACCATGGCGAGGATCTCGCCAGTCTTCACGTCCATGATCACCAGGCTGCCAGCCTTGGCGCCGTTCTCGATGATCGCGTTGCGCAGTTCGCGGTTGGCCAGGTATTGCAGGCGCAGGTCAATGGACAACGCCAAGGGCTTTCCGGCCTTGGCGTTTTTGGTGACCTGGACATCCTTGATAAGTCGACCGCGCCGGTCCTTGATGACCTGTCGCTTGCCCGGCACCCCGGCCAGCCATTCGTCGTAGGCCAGCTCGACCCCTTCTCGACCGTGGTCGTCGATGTCGGTAAATCCGACCATGTGCGCGGTGACTTCACCGGCCGGGTAGAAACGCCGGAATTCTTCAATGCCATACACGCCCGGCACTTTCAGATCGAGCACGGACTGGCCTTGCTCGGGGGTGAGCCCGCGTACCAGATAAATGAATTCTTTATTGGCCTGGGCTTCGAGACGTTCGGCCAGGGCTTTGGGATCCTGCCCCAGCGCTGCGGCCAGTGCTGGCCACTTCTCTTTGGCCAGCTGCATTTCCTTGGCGTTGGCCCATAGGGTGGTGACCGGCGTACTCACGGCCAAAGGCTCGCCATTACGGTCGGTGATCAGGCCACGGTGAGCCGGAATAGGGATATGTCGAACACTGCGCGCGTCGCCCTGGCCTTTGAGGAAGGCACGGTCGACCACTTGCAGGTCAATGATGCGCCAGGCAATGGCCGCGACCATGATGCCGAGCAAGCCCAGCACCAGGCGGAAACGCCAGGGGAAAAGCGCGCCTTCGAGTTTCATCATGGCGCCACCATCTGCACTTCAGCGGCACCGGGAATGCGCATTTTCAGCTGCTCGGTGGCCAGGACTTCAATACGGCTGTGGGCCGTCCAGGTGCTCTGTTCGAGAATCAGCCGGCCCCATTCCGCCTGGGCCTTGTCGCGCACGCTCAACTCGTTGTACAGCGTGTTCAGTAGCTGACGGTTCCAGTGGGCGCTGTAGGACACGCCGACGGCAGACACGAGCACGCCGATAAACAGCAGCAGCATGAAAAAGCTTCCGCCAGGAAGTGGCTTGGCGAAAAGCCTGCTCACCGCAATTTCTCCGCGACACGCATGATGGCGCTACGGGAACGTGGGTTGGCTTTGAGTTCGGCCTCGGAGGCGGACTGCGCTTTGCCATGGACCTTGATTTTCGGTTCGAAGGCGACGTGACGGACCGGCAGGTTGCGCGGCAGGTTGTCGGCTTCGCCTTTCACCAGTTTGCGCATGAACAGTTTGACGATGCGGTCTTCCAGCGAATGGAAGCTGATCACCACCAGACGACCGCCGATTTCCAGGGATTCCAGGGCGGCTTCGAGGCCGGCCTCCAGATCGCCCAGTTCGTTGTTGACGTGGATGCGCAGGCCCTGGAACGCACGGGTCGCCGGGTTCTTGCCCTTTTCCCACGCAGGGTTGGCGACTTTCAGGACTTCAGCCAGATCGGCAGTGCGCTCGAACGGCTTGATGTCGCGACGCTCGGCCACGGCACGGGCCATGCGACCGGAAAAACGTTCTTCGCCATACTCCTTGAACACCCGGGCAATTTCTTCCACCGGCGCGGAGTTGACGAATTCGGCAGCGCTGATCCCGCGAGACGGGTCCATGCGCATGTCCAGCGGGCCATCGTTGAGGAAACTGAAACCGCGCTCAGGGTCGTCGAGCTGCGGCGAAGACACGCCCAGGTCGAGCAGGACGCCGCTGACCTTGCCCGCCAGGCCGCGTTCGGCGACTTCCGAACCGAGCTCGGCAAAGCTACGCTGTACAACGACAAAGCGGCCGTCTTCGGCCGCTAGCGTTTGCCCGGTGGCAATCGCTTGAGGATCTTTATCGAACCCGAGCACCCGACCATCGGGGCCGAGCTGGCTGAGGATCAACCGGCTGTGTCCGCCGCGCCCGAACGTACCGTCCAGATAGCAGCCATCAGGTCGTACGGCAAGAGCCTCGACGGCTTCGTCAAGCAGTACGGTGATGTGGTTAAAGCCGCTATCAATAGTCACAGGATCAAATCACGCAGTTCATCAGGCATGGCGCCCGGTTCTTGTTTAATAGCAGCCAGGTCAGCGGCAGAAACCGCATCCCAGGCATCCTCGTCCCACAATTGGAACTTGTTCAGTTGGCCTACCAGCATCGCGCGCTTATCCAACTTGGCATATTCACGAAGACGCGGCGGAACCAGAAAACGACCACTGCCATCGAGCTCGAGGTCGACGGCATTACCAATCAGCAAACGTTGCAGACGGCGGTTCTCTTCGCGAAGCGAAGGCAGTGCACGCAGTTTGGTTTCAATAATTTCCCACTCATCGAGGGGATAAACACACAGGCATGGATCAACGGCATCGATCGTGACGATCAACTGACCGGAACTGCGCGAAACCAGCTCGTCGCGGTACCGACTCGGCATGGCGAGACGGCCCTTTGCATCGAGACTGATTGCATTAGCTCCGCGAAACACGTCAGCGTTTCTCCAAATTGTAGCGTTTTTAGCTCAAAAAACCCACTTCATGCCACTTTCCGCCACTTGCGCACACTATAGGAATGCGGCTGCCGCAGCGTCAAGGCGCACATCAAAGGAAAACCCTTACAGAACTTGGATTTAGGAGCATAAAGGAAGGGGTAACGAGGATCTGGCAGGTGAATCTACGCAATAACTTGAGCCTACACAGAAGGTTGGGCTCGAAAGTTAAAGTAGTTTGTTAAGAGTAAGATTTTTTCGATATTACCAAAGCGCTGCTGCTGACCATTTTGAAAGGAGGGAAATGGCCATCATGGCACCCTGCTCAATGAGTAAAGCAGAGGTTGGAAAAAAAGGTGGAGAGTCGATCTGTAAGCCGGGTTCTGTCTTGAACAGTCATTCGTCTACGATGGCCATCACTGGACATCTTTAGCAACCTACCCGGTCCCAGCGCGGGCCACGCCTTGGGACCCTATTTGGTCTTGCTCCAAGTGGGGTTTACCTAGCCACGAACTGTTGCCAGTCGTGCGGTGCGCTCTTACCGCACCTTTTCACCCTTACCGGCGCCGAAGCGCTTAGGCGGTTATTTTCTGTGGCACTTTCCGTAGGCTCACGCCTCCCAGGCATTACCTGGCACTTCGCCCTATGGAGCCCGGACTTTCCTCCCCCCCCTAATTTTCATAGAGGGCAGCGACTGTCCGATCGACTCTCCGCCGCGAAGGTTAACGGTAGAGCGGCCGAAGAACAAGCGCTAAACGCCTCTGGCCCTGCCTTCGCGTCGGATTTTACTCGCCCTTCTGCTTATCCAGCGCGACCTGATAGAGCACATTCTTGCGCTCGCCGGTAATCTGCGCCGCCAACGCGGCGGCACGCTTGAGCGGCATTTCCTCGAGCAACAGATTGAGGATACGCATCGCTTCACTGCTGACGGCATCCTCGGTTTCGGGCGCCGACCAGCCCGCCACCAGCACCACGCATTCGCCGCGCTGCTGATTGCTGTCCGACTCGACGAACTCGCGAAGTTCGGCCAACGGCAAGCCCTTGAGCGTTTCAAACGTTTTGGTCAGCTCGCGCGCCAGCAACGCCGGACGCTCCGGCCCGAAGACCAGCTCCATGTCTTGCAGGCATTCCAGGATGCGGTGCGGGGCCTCATAGAAAATCAGCGTGCGCGGCTCCTCCTTTACCTGCTCCAGACGCGCACGGCGACCCACGGTCTTGGCCGGGAGGAAGCCTTCGAAGATGAAACGGTCCGACGGCAGGCCCGCGGCCGACAACGCCGCAATCAATGCACAGGCACCCGGCACCGGCACCACATTGATCCCCGCGGCACGGGCCTGACGCACCAGGTGATAACCTGGGTCGGAAATCAGCGGCGTCCCGGCATCGGAGATCAGCGCCACATCGTCACCGGCCAGCAGGCGGGTAATAAAGCGGCTACCTTCATCCCGCTCGTTGTGTTCATGGCAGGCCGCCAGCGGCGTGGGAATGCCGAAGTGCTGCATCAACCGCTGCGAGTGGCGGGTGTCTTCGGCGGCAATCAAGGCCACCTCGCGCAGGATCTTCAGTGCCCGCGCACTGATGTCGTCCAGGTTGCCGATGGGCGTCGCCACCACATAAAGCGAGCCAGCAGCGGAATTCAAAGCACCTGGAGCAGTCAAAGCGCACACCTCATGATCGGTAAAAACCGCCATTGTAGCGCGTAGAGACGTTCACGACAGGCGCAAGCCATCCTCGGTTTTTCTGCCTTTTTTACCGTACTGCAACATTTGCATGAGCTAAATTGATCGATTCACGCCAGTAACATCGCGCCCCGGCCAGTGCTTGGGTACAATTCCACGCTTATTTGATCGAGTATCAGGAACACTACATGATCGCTTGCCTGCGGCTGTTCACTGCCCTCTGCCTCGCTGCCTTGCTGGCGGCTTGCGCCAGCTCGCCCTCCTCCAGCCTTGGCGAACTTCCACGGACCCCTGATGCCAGTATCGAGCAACTGCTCCAACAGGCCGCTCAAAGCAAGGACTCGGAAAAAGCCGCATTGCTGCGCCTGAATGCGGCAGACCTGGCTTATCGCCAGGGCAATGCCGGCCAGTCCGCGCAAATCCTGCAACAAGTGCCCGTCGCACAACTCAAGCCTGGCCCGCAGGTTTTCGCCAGCACCCTGGCGGCTGAACTGGCCATGGTTCGCAACCAGCCGAAAGCGGCGCTGACGGCACTGAGCCATCCGAGCCTGCAACGCCTGGGCGAACTGCCGGTCGAGCAACAAATCCGTACCAGTACCGTTCATGCCCGCGCCCTTGAAGCCGATGGCCAGACCGTGGCCGCGGCACGGCAACGCATCTTTATCGCCCCGATGCTTGAAGGTGAAGCTGCCAGCAGCAACCACGAAGCGATCTGGACCCTGATCTCATCGCTGCCAATCGATCAATTGCAGCCGGCCGCCACCGAAGACCTCGGCGGCTGGATGCGCCTGGCCCAGGTCGTGAAAACCGCCGGCACCCTCGAACAGCAGCAAGCCGCGATCGACAACTGGCTCGCCCAGAACCCCAAGCACCCTGCCGCCCTTCAACTGCCGTCGCCGCTGACCAAACTCAAGGAACTGGCCAGCCAGCCCCTGGGCAAGATCGCCCTGCTGCTGCCGCAGGAAGGCCCGCTGGCGGCGGTGGGCAAGGCATTGCGCGAAGGGTTCATGGCTGCTCACTACCAGGCGCAACAGGCCGGCCAGCAACCACCCGCTATCGAGTTCTATGACAGCTCGCGCCTGACGTCCCTGGACGAGTTCTATAGCAAGGCCCAGGCCGATGGCGTGCAACTGGTCGTCGGCCCGCTGGAGAAGCCGCTGGTCAAGCAGCTCAGCGTCCGTCCGCAATTGCCGATCACCACCCTGGCGCTGAACTACAGCGAAGGCGAACAAGGTCCGGCACAGCTGTTCCAGTTCGGCCTGGCCGCCGAAGACGAAGCCCGCGAAGTATCCCGTCGCGCTCGCGCCGATGGCCTGCATCGCGCCGCCATCATGGTGCCGAAAGGCGAATGGGGCGACCGTGTCATGAGGGCTTTCAGCCAGGACTGGCAGGCCAATGGCGGCAGCATCGTAGCCACCGAGCGTGTGGATCAGCCCGTGCAACTGGCCCAGCAGATTGCCGACATGTTCCAGCTGCGCCAGAGCGAAGGTCGCGCCAAGAGCCTGCAGAGCACCGTTGGCGGACAGGTCGCTGCCCAGCCTTCGCGTCGCCAGGACATCGAGTTCATCTTCCTCGCGGCAACGCCTCAGCAAGCCCAGCAGATCAAGCCGACCCTGAACTTCCAATACGCGGGTGACGTGCCGGTCTACGCCACTTCCCACGTGTTCAGCGCCAGCGGCGACCAGAACCAGTACAACGACATGAATGGCGTGCGCTTCTGCGAAACCCCATGGCTGCTGGACGCCAACGATCCACTGCGCCGCCAGGTGACCGCTCAATGGCCGCAAGCCGGTGGCAGCCTGGGTCGCCTGTATGCGATGGGCGTCGACGCTTATCGCCTGGCGCCACGCCTGGGGCAACTCAAGGCCTTGCCGGACAGCCGTATCGAAGGTCAGTCGGGCAGCCTGGGCATGACGCAAAACCAACGCGTGGTGCGCCAGTTGCCATGGGCCCAATTCGTCAATGGCCAGGTTCAACGCCTTCCGGACACCCCACGCTGATGCCTGACAGGTCACGCCAGCAAAGCGGAAAAGATGCCGAGCGCCACGCGCTCGAGCACCTTCAGCAACAGGGTCTGCGCCTGCTGGCGCAGAACTGGTTGTGTAAACGCGGCGAGCTTGATCTGGTCATGCTTGATGGCGATACAGTAGTATTCGTTGAAGTCCGCTACAGAAAAAACACCCAATGGGGTGGCGCACTCGATAGCATCGATGGGCGCAAACGGCAGAAACTGATTTTCGCCGCGCAGTATTTTCTTCAGCGCGAGTCGCGTTGGGCCAATTCCCCCTGCCGCTTCGACGTGGTTGCCATCGACAGCAACCTCGCTCAGTTGAATTGGTTGCAGAATGCCTTCGACAGCTGATCGCGTGTGCCGCGAACCGGACACTTTTACCCAACACTTTTGCTCTTTGCTTTGCGGGCTGCACATTCATGTGCCCAGTAGCCGCGCTAATTAAGGTCACACAGATGGACATGCAATCGCGAATTCGCCAGCTTTTTCAGGCCAGTATCGACACCAAGCAACAGGCGATGGAAGTACTTGCACCGCACATCGAGCAAGCCAGCCAGGTCATGGTCAACGCCCTGCTCAACGAGGGCAAGATGCTCTCCTGCGGCAACGGCGGTTCCGCCGGCGATGCCCAGCACTTCTCGTCGGAGCTGCTCAACCGCTTCGAACGTGAACGCCCGAGCCTGCCAGCCATCGCGCTGACCACCGACAGCTCGACGATCACCTCGATCGCCAACGACTACAGCTACAACGAAATTTTCTCTAAACAGATCCGCGCCCTTGGCCAACCGGGCGATGTATTGCTGGCAATTTCCACCAGCGGCAACTCGGCGAACATAATTCAAGCGATCCAGGCCGCACATGATCGCGAAATGATTGTCGTAGCATTGACGGGTCGTGACGGTGGCGGCATGGCGTCCCTGCTTTTGCCCGAGGACGTCGAAATTCGCGTACCGGCCAACGTCACCGCACGTATTCAGGAAGTCCACCTGCTGGCGATCCATTGCCTTTGCGACTTGATCGACAGCCAACTGTTCGGGAGTGAAGAATGACCCCTAATCGCCTAGGCCTACTGGCCTTGACCCTGTGCCTCGGCATCAGCGGCTGCACCTCGGTGGTTAACGCCAGCCGTGAAGCACCGATCGATGACGACCGCGGCACCCGCACCTTCGGCAGCAAGATCGACGACTCCCTGATCGAAACCAAGGCCGGCGTGAATATCGCCAAGGCCGATCCTGCCCTGGACAACGAGTCACACATCGTCATCACCAGCTTCAACGGTGTTGTGTTGCTCGCGGGTCAAACGCCGCGCGCAGACCTCAAGGCCAAGGCCGAGCAGGTTGCCGCTGCGGTTCAGCGCGTGAAGAAAGTGCATAACGAATTGCAAGTGTTGGCACCCTCTTCCCTGCTGGCGCGCCAGAACGACACCTGGCTGACGACCAAGATCAAGAGCCAGATGCTCACCGACCCGTCCATTCCCGGCTCGCGCATCAAGGTCGTGACCGAAAACGGCATCGTTTACCTGCTGGGCTTGCTGACCAAACAGGAGGCCGCTCAAGCGACGAATCTGGTGCAGGGCGTTTCCGGGGTGCAGAAGATTGTGAAGTTGTTCGAATACATCGACTGACACCCCCTGCTGTAGGAGCCAGGCTTGCCGGCGAAGACACCCTTGAGATCGCCTTCGCCGGCAAGCCTGGCTCCTACAGTAATAAAAAAAGGCGATCCTTTCGGATCGCCTTTTTTATTACTTCACCACCTTCAAACTCGGTCGACCGCTTGGACGCGGCGGCTCACTGTCGGGTGGCGGGATATCATCATCCGGCTCGATCTCCTCCTCGCCATCCATGGGCGATTCCAGATCGAACACCATGCCTTGACCGTTCTCCCGGGCATAAATGCCCAGGATCGATGCGATAGGCACGTACAGCGTGTGTGGCACGCCACCGAAGCGCCCTTCGAAGCTGACAGCTTCGTTATCCATGTGCAGATGGCGCACGGCCGCCGGCGATACATTCAGGACAATTTGTCCATCACTGGCAAAACCCTGCGGCACCTGCACCGACGGATACTCGGAATTGACCAGCATGTGCGGGGTGCAATCGTTGTCCACAATCCACTCGTAGAGCGCGCGGACCAGATAAGGTCGACTGGAGTTCATAGCGGCTCCTTAAGCCTTAGCGCATATCGCGTTCGACACCAGACAGACTCGCCTGGAATGCCTCACGCGCAAACGAGCGCTCCATGTAATCAAGCAGCGGCTTGGCAGGCCGCGGCAGTTCAATGCCCAGAATCGGCAATCGCCAAAGTATTGGCAATAGGCAGCAGTCCACCAGACTTTGTTCCTCGCTGAGGAAAAACGGCTTGTCGGCGAACAACGGCGACACGCCGGTCAGGCTTTCGCGCAGCTCTTTACGAGCCACGACACGGGCTGCTTCCTTGGACCGGGAATCCAGGATCAGATCCACCAGACCACACCAGTCACGCTGAATGCGATGAATCAGCAGACGGCTGTTGGCACGCGCCACTGGATACACCGGCAATAACGGCGGGTGCGGGTAACGCTCATCCAGATATTCCATCACCACGGTCGACTCCCACAACGCCAGGTCACGATCGACCAGGGTGGGCAGGCTGCCGTAAGGGTTCACTTCAATCAGTTTAGGCGGCTGGCGACCAGCTTCCACGTAAATGATCTCGGCGCTGACACCCTTCTCTGCAAGTACGATACGCACTCGGTGGGAATAGTGGTCGGCGGGGTCGGAGTAACAGGCCAACCGATTGGTCACGCCCATGGCGGTCCTCCTCGCTTGTTGAAATTATCGGAAGCGGAAAAACGAGCGCGCCCAGAGGGCGCCTCCCGTAACGCCTGGATCACCAGGCTCGTTACACCTTCAGAGACGCCCTTGGGCGCGCGCGATTAACAGCAATTGCTTGAAGCTTGATCAGTGCACGTCTTTCCAGTACTCACGCTTGAGCAAATAGGCGAATACGAAGAAGAACGCCAGGTACAGCAACACGTATGTACCGATGCGCTGATGTTCCAGCTTAACCGGGTTAGCCGAGTAAGCGAGGAAGGTTACCAGATTCTTGACCTTCTCATCGAACTGCTCTTCGGTCAGGGCACCGCTTTTCGGCACGATGGTCAGCTGATCGCACGCTTCATGAGTCAGCGGCGTACCGGTCAGCGGATCATATTGCTTCTTGCCGTCTTCGACGACCTGGACCTGTTTGCAACCGACGACCTGACGACCTTGCAGGCCGACCAGGACGTTAGGCATCCCGACGTTCGGGAACACCTTGTTGTTCACACCCCAAGGACGCGACGGGTCTTCATAGAACGATTTCAGGTAACCGTAGAGCCAGTCGGTACCTCGGACACGAGCCACCAGGGTCAGGTCGGGTGGCGCGGCACCGAACCAGGTCTTGGCGTCAGCCGGCTGCATGCCGATGCTCATGTGGTCGCCGATCTTGGCACCCGTGAACACCAGGTTCGAGAGCATCAGCTCGTGCGGAATGCCCAGGTCATCGGCAACACGCTCGTAACGCTGGAACTTGGCGCTGTGGCAGCCCATGCAGTAGTTGGCGAACGTACGGGCGCCATCCTGCATGGCGGCCTTGTCGGAAACGTCGATGTCGACCTTTTCCAGCTCGGGACCACCTTGTGCGGCCGCGAAGGACAGTACAGGCATGGCAGCAAGAATCAGTACAGCAAATAGCTTTTTCATCAGCCAGTCACCCTTTCCGGAACCGGTTTGGTCTTCTCGAGCCTGGTGTAGAACGGCATCAGAATGAAGTAGGCGAAGTACAGGAAGGTACAGACCTGCGACAGCAACGTACGCCCTGGCGTTGGAGCCAGAACACCGAGGATGCCGAGGATCACGAACGAAACGCAGAACACCACCAGCCAGATCTTGCTCAGCCAGCCTTTGTAGCGCATCGACTTGACCGGACTGCGATCCAGCCACGGCAGGACGAACAGCACCGCGATGGCCGCACCCATGGCGATTACGCCAAGAAGCTTGTCCGGAACCGCCCGCAGAATCGCGTAGAACGGTGTGAAGTACCAGACCGGAGCGATGTGCTCTGGGGTCTTGAACGCGTTCGCCACTTCAAAGTTCGGCTTCTCGAGGAAGTAGCCGCCCATTTCCGGGAAGAAGAACACGATGGAGCAGAAGATGAACAGGAACACCACCACGCCGACGATATCTTTCACGGTGTAGTACGGGTGGAAGGCAATGCCGTCCAGCGGTACGCCGTTTTCGTCCTTGTGTTTCTTGATGTCCACACCGTCCGGGTTGTTCGATCCGACTTCGTGCAGCGCCAGAACGTGCAGCACCACCAGACCGAGAATCACGATCGGCAAAGCCACGACGTGCAAGGCGAAGAAGCGGTTCAGGGTAATACCCGAAATCAGGTAGTCACCACGGATCCACTGGGTCAGGTCGTCGCCGATGAGCGGAATCGCACCGAACAGCGAGATGATCACCTGGGCACCCCAGTAGGACATCTGGCCCCACGGCAGCAGGTAGCCCATGAAGGCTTCCGCCATCAGCGCCAGGTAGATCAGCATGCCGAAGACCCACACCAGCTCACGCGGCTTCTGATACGACCCGTAGAGCAAACCACGGAACATGTGCAGATAGACCACGATGAAGAACATCGAAGCGCCGACCGCGTGCAGCATACGCAGGATCGAGCCGTACTCGACGTCGCGCATGATGTATTCAACGGAGGCAAAGGCTTCTTCCGCCGACGGGGTGTAGCTCATGGTCAGCCAGACACCGGTGACGATCTGGTTGACCAGGACGAGCAGTGCGAGGGAGCCAAAGAAATAGAAGAAGTTGAAATTCTTCGGAGCGTAGTACTTGCTGAGATGGTCTTCCCACATTTTGGTTGCGGGAAAGCGCGCATCAACCCAATCCATGAACTTGCTCATCACGCGTTCTCCGTATCGACGCCAATGACAATAATCTCATCGGTTTCATAGGAATGCGGGGGAACTGGCAGGTTCAAAGGCGCAGGTTGCGACTTGTAGACGCGGCCAGCCAGGTCGTAGTGGGAACCGTGGCAAGGGCAGAAATACCCCCCCACCCAATCCTTGCCCAGATCTGCAGGTGCCACTTCCGGACGGAAAGTCGGCGAGCAACCCAGGTGCGTGCAAATACCGATCAGCAGCAGAACCTCTGGCTTGATCGAACGCGTTTCCGGGTCGACATAGGTCGGTTGTGTCGAGTTCTTGGAGGTCGGGTCAGCCAGCTGGCCCTCGATCTTTTTCAGATTCCCCAGGATTTCCTCGGTACGGCGGACAATGAACACCGGCTGACCGCGCCACTCAGCAATCATCTGCTGACCTGGTTCGATTTTGCTGACATTCACTTTCACCGGTGCACCTGCGGCTTTCGCCTTGGCACTGGGAAACCATGACCCCACGAACGGGACCGCAGCCCCCACCGCTCCTGCAGCACCCACCACGGATGTGGCTGCTACCAAGAAGCGACGCCGGCCTGCATTCACGCCGTCATTGCTCATTCAGTCCTCTCCCATCAGCTTTGTGGCCTGTTAAATCAGGCATCTACTAAGTAAATCTATGTACTTATAAAAATTTTGCCGAATGGTAATGAAAAGCCCCAATTCTGACAAGGTAATTACCCAAGGGCTCCACTGCCAAGCCTTGCAGTATAGGGGCTCTGTGCATGTGGCAAGTTGTCACAGCGCAATTATTGCTGAATTCACGCCCATAAAAAAACGCCCAGCTCCGTGAGGAAACTGGGCGTTCTTTTTTGAACGTGGAAGCGAATTAACGCTTCGAGTACTGCGGACGCTTACGCGCTTTACGCAGACCAACTTTCTTACGTTCAACTTCACGAGCATCGCGAGTAACGAAGCCAGCTTTGCGCAGAGCGCCACGCAGGGTTTCGTCGTACTGCATCAGTGCGCGAGTGATACCGTGGCGGATTGCGCCAGCTTGACCACTTACACCACCACCGATCACGGTGACGTAGATGTCGAATTTCTCGACAGTCTCAGTCAGTTCCAGCGGCTGACGAACTACCATGCGGGCAGTTTCGCGGCCGAAGAAATTTTCCAGGGTGCGGTTGTTGATGGAGATGTTACCAGTACCCGGACGCAGGAAAACGCGTGCGGTTGCGGTTTTGCGACGGCCAGTGCCGTAATTTTGAGTCGCCGACATAATGAACTATTCCGTTAAAACTTCAGTTCTTGGGGCTGCTGAGCAGTATGAGGGTGTACAGCGCCCGCATAGACTTTCAGCTTACGATACATGTCGCGACCCAGCGGGTTCTTAGGCAGCATGCCTTTGACCGCGGTCTCGATCACGCGCTCAGGGGCTTTAGCGATCAGCTTTTCGAAGTTGATCGACTTGATGCCGCCCGGGAAACCGGAGTGGGAGTAGTAGATCTTGTCGGTGGTTTTAGCACCAGTTACACGAATCTGCTCGGCATTGATAACGACGATGTAGTCGCCGGTGTCAACGTGAGGAGTGTACTCAGCTTTATGCTTGCCACGCAGACGGCTCGCGATTTCGGTGGCCAGACGACCCAGGGTCTGACCTGCAGCGTCGACGACAAACCAGTCGTGCTGTACTGTTTCCGGTTTAGCAGTAAAAGTTTTCATTCTTTATAGCCTCAGGGGCCGCCCTGTAAATTAGACGGCGGATCTTACTGAATAGTGCGTACTTTGACAAGTCAAAGGCAGCCGGATACAGACGCTTTCGGGGGCTCGGGTCGGCGCGTCCGTTCAACGGCAAGATTCTTCGGCGGCGGCGCATCACTTCCACTGCAGAAAGAGGTGCGCAATTATGCAGATTGCGAAAAATAATTCAACCTGCTTTTATGATTGTTTTGCCGAAGGAGCACCCGATGGACTATCGCCAGCTAGGCCGAACCAATCTGAACGTGAGTGCAATCTGCCTCGGAACCATGACCTGGGGCGAGCAAAACAGCGAAGCTGAAGCCTTCGCCCAGATTGAACGGGCCAAAGGCGCCGGGATCAATTTCATCGACACCGCCGAGATGTACCCGGTGCCGCCCAAGGCCGACACCTACGCCACCACCGAACGCTACATCGGCAATTACTTCAAGAGCCGCGGCGATCGCGCCGACTGGATCCTGGCCAGCAAGATCGCCGGCCCCGGCAATACCATCGACTACATCCGCGACAAAAACCTGCGGCACAACCGCCAGCACATCACCGAAGCCGTCGATGCCAGCCTCAAGCGCCTGCAGACCGACTACATCGATCTCTATCAACTGCACTGGCCGGAGCGCAGTACCAACTTCTTCGGCCAGCTGGGTTACAAGCACCAGACCGAAGCCAACCTCACGCCGCTGGAAGACACCCTCGAAGCCCTGGACGAACAGGTCAAGGCCGGCAAGATCCGCCACATCGGCCTGTCCAACGAAACCCCGTGGGGCACCATGCGTTTCCTCGCCCTGGCCGAAGCCCGTGGCTGGCCGCGTGCGGTGTCGATCCAGAACCCCTACAACCTGCTCAACCGCAGCTTCGAGATCGGCCTGGCGGAAATTGCCATCCGCGAACAGTGCGGATTGCTCGCCTATTCGCCGCTGGCGTTCGGTTTCCTGTCGGGCAAGTACGAAGGTGGCGCCCGCCCGCCCAAAGGCCGCCTGAGCCTGTACAGCCGCTTCAGCCGCTATTTCAATCCGCAGTCGGAGGCGGCGTGCAGCCGGTATGTGGCACTGGCCCGTGAACACGGCCTGGACCCGGCGCAAATGGCGCTGGCATTCGTGACGCAGCAACCGTTCGTCACCAGCAATATCATTGGCGCGACGACGCTGGAGCAGCTTGATAGCAATATTGCGAGCTTCGAGCTGAAACTTTCCGATGAGGTGCTGGCGGGGATCGAGGCGATTCACAAGGATCACCCGAATCCAGCTCCTTGACCCCCACCTGTAGGAGCGAGCTTGCTCGCGAAAAACCTGAGTGCGCTGCAGGGTGTCAGGCTTCCAGCGTTATCGTTGACGACCTTCGCGGGCAAGCTCGCTCCTACAAGGATTCTGTGTCGATCACAAGATGGTGATCAACCCGGATCCCCTGTGGGAGCGAGCTTGCTCGCGAAGGCGGCCTGACAGTCACCTCAAGATCAAAGCGACCGCGCAATAATCTCCTTCATGATCTCATTGGTCCCGGCATAAATCCGCTGCACCCGCGCATCCGCCCACGCCCTGGCGATCGGGTACTCCCACATGAACCCGTACCCGCCATGCAACTGCACGCACTCGTCGAGCACCTTGCATTGCAGGTCGGTGCCCCAATACTTCGCCATCGCCGCCGTCGGCACATCAAGCTTGCCTTGCAGGTGCAGTTCCAGGCAGCGATCGACAAACACCCGGCCGATCTGAATCTCGGTCGCCATCTCCGCCAGCTTGAAACGCGTGTTCTGGAAATCGGCGATCGCCTTGCCAAACGCCTTGCGCTCACGGGTGTAATCCAGTGTCCACTGCAGCGCCGCCTCAGCCGAGGCCAAACCGCCGATGGCAACGGTGAGCCGCTCCTGGGGCAACTCCTGCATCAGGTAGGCAAACCCCATCCCCGCTTGCCCCAGCAGGTTTTCCTTGGGCACCCGGACGTCCTGGAAGAACAGTTCCGAGGTGTCCTGAGCCTTCATGCCGACTTTTTCCAGGCGCTTGCCCTTGGCGAAGCCCGGTGTATCCGCCTCGACCAGAAACAGGCTGGTGCCCTTCGCGCCCGCCTTCGGATCGGTCTTGGCCACGACAATCACCAGATCGGCCAGAAAACCGTTGGTGATGAAGGTTTTCGAACCGTTGATCACATACTCATCGCCGTCCAGCACCGCGGTGGTCTTGACCCCTTGCAGGTCGGAACCGGCGCCCGGTTCGGTCATGGCAATGGCGGTGACCATTTCGCCGGACACCAGTTTCGGCAAGTATTTATGCTTCAGCGCCTCACTGCCGTAATGCAGGATGTAAGGCGCAACAATGTCCGAATGAAGAGAAAAGCCGATGCCGGTCAAGCCCAGGCGTCCCACCTCTTCGATCACCACCGTGCTATACAGAAAGTCCGCCGCCAGCCCGCCATATTCTTCCGGCAGATGCGAACAGAGCATCCCCGCCTCCCCCGCCTTGTTCCAGAGTTTGCGGTCGATGTAGCCTTGTTTTTCCCATTGCCCATGGAACGGCACGGCCTCTTTTTCGAGGAAGGTCCGCACGCTGTCGCGAAACAGTTCGTGCTCGGGACTGAACAAGGTTCTGGGGATCATGCGGCACCTGTCGTTATTGCTGGAAGGAGTTGACCTTCAGAGACTAAGCCTCGCTGGCGATACAGGACACTGGACACATCAGACAAAAAATAAGACGATCCAGCCGTCTGATGACCACTTTCCCCTATAAGAATAAAGTTGAATTATGTCTAACCGAGCCTCCACGCCCTTGCGGCGCGTCAGCATCCTGGCTATCGACCGGGTTTTCGCTTCCACCCTCATGCAAGCCAAGGATTTCTTCCACCTGGCCAGCCTGCGTTACGGCAAGCAACTGGGCCACGGCCTGACCCCGGCGTTCGAAACGCGGCTGGTCAGTCCCGACGGCAAACCGGTGAACAGCTTCAGCGACGTGATCATGCCGGTGGACGGCGGCCTGGAAAATGCCGACGTCATCATCCTCCCTGCGTTCTGGGACGATTTCGAAACCCTCTGCCAACGTTATCCACAGGTCTTGCCGTGGCTGCGCCAGCAACATGCGCGTGGCGCGGTGCTGTGTGGCGAGGCCACCGGCGTATTCTGGCTCGCCGAAGCCGGCTTGCTCGATGGCAAGGAAGCAACCACCTACTGGCGCTTCTTCAACGCCTTTGCCGAGCGCTTCCCGAAAGTGCAGCTCAATCAGGACAAACACCTGACCGACGCCGACAACCTGTTTTGCGCCGGCGGTACCACCTCGGCCTGCGACCTCTACATCTACTTGATCGAGCGCTTCTGCGGCGCCAATGTGGCCCAGGCCGTGGCCCGCGACATTCTCTACGAAGTGCAGCGCAGCTACTCGCCGGGACGCATCGGATTCGGCGGGCAGAAACTGCACCAGGACGTGATCATCCTGCAGATCCAGCACTGGCTCGAAGATCACTTCGCCGACAAGTTCCGCTTCGAAGACGTCGCCCGCGAGCACGGCATGAGCATCCGCAACTTCATGCGCCGCTTCCAGACCGCCACCGGCGACAAGCCGCTGCATTACCTGCAACGCCTGCGCATCGAAACCGCCAAGGGCTTGCTGTCCGGTAGCCGCAAGAGTATCAAGACCATCAGTTATGAGGTGGGCTACGACGACGCAAGTTTCTTCGCGCGGCTGTTCCGCCAGCATACGGAGTTGTCGCCGAATCAGTATCGGCAGCAGTTTCAGCAAGCGGCATAGCACGCGCCCGTCCTTTAGGAGCACAGCTTGCTGGCGATGAACGATGGCTCGATTTGCCTGATCCACCGCGTCGTTACAATTGCGGGCAAGCGTTACTCCTACAGGCTCTCGTAACTGCCGAGATCATTTTCCCACAACAAAATAGGAATACGCTGCATCAGAGAGTGTCGTTTTGCTCTTGCATGCAATCATTCAAAAACCAAACATACTTCCCTACTTGAGATCGGCCATCGATCAGGGAAGAAAAAAAATGACCATTGGATCCAGCTACAACTACCCATCACAAATTGCCAGGAATATCGCTCGGACAAAGCGCACTGCTAAAAACAAATGGAGTGCTCGCTTCCCAAACCCACCGGATTTATGCTTCGACTATCGAACATTGGTAGAACAAGAAAGTGGCATCGCCCGAGCGACCAATCCAAACCATAAGATATGTATTGTTGGCGCAGGCGTAACCGGGCTCACCGCAGCAAGAGAGCTTTATCGCTGTGGCTTTCATCATGTAACACTGATCGAACAATCTAAACGGATAGGCGGCAGACACCTGACGGTACCGGGCAGCCGTAACTCGCCAGAAGGACATACACCTTTTGAGATGGGCGCTATGCGAATGCCTTTTTTCAATAGAGCAGACGAGGCACCGAAAGAAGGCCGTTCTCTGATGGCCTACTATGCCAGTGAATTCGAGTTGGCTATTTCAGACTTCGCAAACCCTGGCAGTCAGTGGGTAACGTCAACCGGTATTTATCTTCGAGAAGGCAGCGTGGGAGGCGAAACGCTTCCACACATGCTCATCTGGAAAAATGAAGACGGCCTGACTCCCCCTCCGGGAGACGAACTTCAAAAGGTATACGCCAAATGGAAAGCCTTTGCCGACCGAATGAGTCTTCACATCTCGGAGGTCTACGCAAGCGAGAAATGGGAATCCATCTGGGCTGCCATCGTCGAAAAATACGAGAATGTTTCGTTTCGCGACCTGGTCAGCATGCCGGTCATCACCGCTTGGGATGAAGGCTCGCCCGGTGACTTCGGCGGGATGGGCATGACGCCGGATGAATCTGCCATTTTTTATGCAATAGGAATTGGTGACGGTAGCTGGGGCGCCTTTTACGATGTGTGCTCGCTATATCCCTTGCGTACAGCCATTTTTGGATTCAGCAGTCAGTTGCAACTGGTTCATGGTCGGGTGGACTCGACTGGCAATCCCATTACCTCCCCTCACCTGCACACCGAGGCCGTTTTTGACTCAAAGGGGCTGGAATTCGATAGACCTCGATATATTGGCCTCGCCGCACTGGATGAATGTCTGTTGTTTATAAAAACGGATGTGACCGAAAAATCCTTTTATGACCACTGCCTTGAGAGAAGCGACGCCTTTCTCACCGACTCCTCCGTCACCAAACTGGAAAAACTGGATAATAAAAAGATCCGTGTCTATTACAACTGGAACGTCAGCAACCCGGAGCACGCTCAGGAACAATACGACGATTTTGATTCCGTTATCATGACCCTACCCTCCTGGTTGATCGAAACCCGAATAACACTGAAAAATTTCGACAATGAAATGCTTCCTTACGAAACGATAAATGCCTATAAAACCGCTCACTGGGAAACCAGCTGCAAAGTCTTCGCGCCTCTTAAAAAGTCATTTTTATTAAAGAACACCAATATTCCGCAAGCCATTGTCACTGACAGCTTCATTCATGACATCTATACCTACCGCTACAATAAAAATTATAGTTATGACTGCATCCTCCTGAGCTACACATGGGAAGACGATGCAATCAAACTCGCCTTGTTCACGGACAAGGAGCTGGTCAAGAAATGCGTAATAGAGCTTGATCGAATACTCATGAACTCTGCAAACATCCAGGAAAAAATTTCACCTTATATCGGTATCGAACAAGCTGTCGTGCATCGCTGGATGACCGACAAAAACGCTTTGGGCTGTGCAAAACTATATAGGCCTGGCACTTACTACGACGCTGTGAGCCTAATGAAGTACAACAGGGATTACGGCGCCAGCTCCGGCCTCTACCTTTCTGGAGAGTCTTTTTCAGTCGATGCCGGCTGGACTGAGCCTTGCTTCCGCGGCGCAGTCGATGCAGTCATTCATATCTGTGACAAAACCGAGGCCACCTTCAATGGCGGCTTCTCCATGGCAGATTACCCCGAATACAAACTCAGAACCTGACCTCGATTCCCCCACGAAAGAGCCAATGCAGGCCATGCATTGGCTCGCTTTCACCAATCTTGGGAAACGGACTACAACCGAAAAGGAAACGGCTGACTTCCTCGCACTTGAGTCTTCGACGCTTAATAAAACCGCGATTAAACAAGTTGAAGAACAATAAAAAACGAGGTCATCCGTATGAGCGAGTCAACAAGTCCTGTTCGTGTAGCAGTCGTGCAATTCGATCCACAAGTCGGCATGGCAAACCGTGAAGGAAATCTGTGCCGCTGTCTGGAATTGGCGCTGGAGGCCGTAAACGGCGGTGCAAATCTCATCGTGCTGCCCGAGCTTTCCAGTACCGGCTATTTCTTCACCAACCGACAGGACGCTTTCGACCACTCCGAAGCGGTTCCCGGCGGGCCGTGCGTCCAAAGCTGGATGGAGTTCGCCAGTAAACACAAGGTTTACCTGGTTGCCGGGCTGACTGAACGAGACGGCATGCGGCTCTTCAATACCGCTGTCCTGCTAGGACCGGACGGCTTTATCGGGAAGTACCGCAAAGCCCATTTATGGAACCTGGAAAAGCTGTGGTTCACGCCGGGGGACCTGGGCTTCCCGGTGTTTGATACGCCGATAGGCCGCATCGGGTTGTTGATCTGCTGGGACATCTGGTTCCCGGAGGTGCCGCGAATCCTCGGTCAACAAGGCGCGGACATCATTTGCAGCCTGAACAACTGGGTGTGGACGCCTCCGCCGCTGTTCGATGACGCCGGTAAATGCATGGCTTCGTATCTGACAATGACGGCCGCTCACGTCAACAATGTGTTTATTGCAGCCGCCAGCCGGATCGGCGAAGAGCGAGGAGCTCGTTACCTGGGCTGCTCGTTGATTGCCGGCACCAATGGCTGGCCGATTGGCAAAGTGGCTTCAGCGGACAAACAGGAAATCCTGTTTGCCGATATTGATCTGACCAGCTCCCGCAGTGCCCCCATCTGGAACAACCTGAACGATCTGCATCGTGACCGTCGCACCGATCTCTATGATCAGATGCTCGGTTACATCCAACACCCTCCTCTCCCACGCTGATCGGGAGACCCAACCATGGAACCCACTACCGATACCCATCGGCTGCATTCGCTTGCCGGCAGGAAGCTTGATACCTCGATCATCTTGCTGGTGATCGGCACCGGACTGCTGATCGCCTGGCTTTCATTCACCCACCGCTCAGCATGGTCTGCCCATTGGCCCGACTACAACCACATGGTGTCGAACCTCCCCGATCCGGGGGCCTGGTTGCGCTGGGTCCTGGGAGACATCAGCGAGGTTGCATTCTACAAACACGAGTTCGCTTCGATCGGGCTGCTGGCTGGAGCCTATCTGGCCTACCGGGCAAATCGAAAGGGAAAAGTCTGGCAAGGCTTTGCCATTTCCTACGGCAGCGGATTATGGCCGTGGTTGATCACCAGTTCGTTGCTTGGACTGTTGCTGAGCAATCTGTTGTGGGGCTGGACGGTCACCGCCAGCAGTTGGCAACCCACGTTTGCAGCATTTGTTTCATTACCGGCAGCGATGGTGCTGATGTTTGGCGGTGGCTGGAAGGTGACGATCAATGGCGCAATCATGGGCGCCGTGCTCGTCACCCCCCTGTGCTTGCTGATCGTCAACTACATCTGCAATCCACTGGGCTTACCCGTAGTGATCGGCAACGTCTCTGGGATGGCGGTTGCCAGCGTCCTGGCATTTCTACTGTGCCGTTACGTGCCAAACCTGGTGAAGTCCGCCCCGACCACCCAGCCCAAGGAGTCACCCGCGCCCGAAGTTGAACCAGCCAAGAGTAAGACCACCGACCACGGAATCATCTGGAGCCTGCGCCGAGTATTGGCGGATTTTTCGGAAGCACCGTTCTTCGGTAATGAGCTGGCCAGTATCGGCCTGTTGCTGGGTGCACTGCTGGCCTACACCTTGAATCCCATAAGCCCCGCTTACGGCTCAGGTTTGCTGCCGCAACTGATCGGTGCGCAGGCGCTGACGTCCGCCTTGGGCGTGGTGATGTGGCGCCGACAGTGGATGCGACTCGGTTGGTATCCCACCTACGTTCCACTGGTGTCGGTTGTACCCGCGGCAATTCTGACCTATGGCGGCAGTTGGCAGGTCATAGCGTCAAGCGCACTGCTAGGCGCACTGATTGCCCCACCATTGGCCTGTGCCCTTGCCAAGCGGGTGCCGGGCGACATGCACCCTTACATCGGTAATGTCCTCTCCATGGCCATCAGTACCCTGCTGATCATTCCCTTTATCGGACTACTGATAGCCGACTGAAGCACTGCCATCAGGCTGGACCTACGGGTACAGCCTGCTCTCGTCATCTACAAGCGAGGTAAAACATGGATCTGCCCAAACTGGCCATCGCGGCGCTAGGCGGCACCGTGAGCATGCAAGCCAGCCATGTCGGTGCAGGCGTTATCCCGACAGTCAGCGGCGAAACCCTCCTGTCCACGGTTCCGGAATTGAAGAATCTGGCGAGGACCACCGTCGAAACACTGGGACTGCACCCGAGTGCTTCTTTGAGTTTCGAGTTTTTATTGAGCGTTCTCCACTGGGCAAATGCTCAGGTCGAGAAGGGTGCGACGGGGGTGGTCATTACTCAAGGCACGGATACCCTCGAAGAGACTGCGGCATTTTTCGATTACTTGTGGCGCCACGATGCGCCGCTGGTCCTGACCGGCGCCATGCGCTCGGCAAACCAGGTGGGAGCGGATGGTCCGGCGAATCTGCTGGATGCTTGCCGGGTTGCGCTGGCGCAAGACAGTCTGTGCCGCGGCGTTCAAGTGGTCATGGGCGGACAGGTTCACCACGCGAATGCCGTGCGCAAAACCGATTCATTGGCGTTACAGGCGTTTTCATCACCGGTGGTTGGCCCCACGGGTATGCTTCTGGAAGGTAGCGTCCGCTATTTGCGCGAGCCGTGCCAACGAAAGCTTTTACCCCTGCCGCTGCAAACAACCCAGGCGATCGCCCTGCTGGAAAGCACGCTGTCGGCCGATACCCTGTTATTGAACAACATCCTCGAACTGGGTTACGACGGCTTGGTGATTGCTGGTTTCGGAGCAGGCCATGTGTCAGAACAATGGGCTGATGCTATCGAAAAAATCACCAGAAAAATCCCCGTGCTCATTGCGACACGCACCGGATCGGGCCCCACCGCTCAATCCTCATATGGTTTTATCGGCAGCGAGATGGATTTGATCCGCAGAGGCGCATTGATGAGTGGCTTTCTCTGTCCGCGCAAAGCCCGAATCCTGCTTTGGTTGCTGGTGGGCTGTCAGCGGCAGGATGAACTTGCATTTTTTCTCGCTCAAGACTGATACGCCGAGCTGTGGGAGCGACGGTGCGGCGATCTGAACTGCTCGCGAATGCGGACTGACATTCAACATTTTTTGTCGACTGACACACCGCTTTCGCGAGCAGGCTCGCTCCCACAGGGTATGTGGTGTGCCAGGTAGCTTTGGGCTGCCAGCTCCCCCCACGGGATTCTTCGGCGCGAAAAAAGGGCCTGCATTGGCAGGCCCTTTTTTATTTTCCGAATCGTCTTACTCTTTTGAAACGCTTATGGCTTATGCGCCCGGGACAGGAATTCGTGGGACTGCATTTCCAGCAAACGGCTGAGGGTACGCTGGAACTCGAAGTTCAGGCGACCGCCGGTGTAAAGGTCCTTCAGCTCGACTTCGGCAGAAATGATCAGCTTCACGTTGCGGTCGTAGAACTCGTCGACCATGTTGATGAAGCGCCGGGCGATGTCGTCGGTGGTGACGCTCATCTGCTCGACATCGCTGAGCAATACGGCGTGGAAGATCTTGCCCAGTTCGATGTAATCGTTCTGGCTGCGCGGGCCGTCGCACAGTTCGCGGAAGTTGAACCAGGCCACGTCGTCGCAGGTGCGCAAGGCGCGGATTTCGCGGTTCTCGATCATCAGCACGTCGTTTTCGATGGCGGCCGTGCATTCCGGCGTCAAGGCCCGGAAGCTCTTGCGCAGGCTTTCCTGGGCAGCTTCATCCAGCGGAAAGTGGAACAGTTCCGCTTGCTCGAGGTGACGCAGACGGTAATCGACGCCGCTGTCGACGTTGACGATCTCGGTGTTCTGCTTGATCAGCGCAATGGCCGGCAGGAAACGCGCACGCTGCAGGCCGTCCTTGTACAGGCCGTCCGGCACGATGTTCGACGTTGCGACCAAAGTAACCCCGTTTTTGAACAATTCTTCCATCAGCGTGCCGAGGATCATCGCGTCGGTAATGTCGGACACGAAGAACTCATCGAAGCAGATCACCCGCGCTTCGTCGGAAAAACGCCTGGCGATGATGGTCAGCGGGTTTTTCTCGCCGCCCAGGGTCTTCATCTCTTCGTGCACACGCTTCATGAAGCGGTGGAAGTGGGTGCGGACCTTTTCCTTGAACGGCAACGCTTCGAAGAAGGTGTCGACCAGGTAAGTCTTGCCGCGACCGACGCCGCCCCAAAAGTACAGGCCCTTGACCGGCGCCTGGTCTTTCTTGCCAAACAGCTTGCCGAGCAGGCTCGGTTTGTTGTTCGACGCAGCGACCAGATCGTCGTACAGGCGCTGCAAATGGCGCACCGCAGTTTCCTGCGCGGCGTCATGGAAGAATTCCGGGCGTTTCAGATCAGCTTGATATCGTTCTAGGGGCGTCATAATTCGTTAGCAAGGCAACAAAAAGCGGGCCGTCACTGTAGCGACGGCCCGGGGGAATGGCAATCAGCCCTTGGTCGGACCGAGCCGTTGTTTATTCCTGAACCGGGGTCAGGGCAACGCGCAAAGTGTCGATGGCGACATCGCGAGCGGCGTTGTCCGCAAATGTCGGGCTGTCGGCCACGCACTCGCCTTCCAGCCAGACGCTGAAGCTACGGTCTTCACTGCGCACATCCAGCGGCTGACCCGCTTGCAACTGCTTGGTCACCTGGCCTGCGGTTTTGCCGTCGGCGAAGTTGCGCGACAGCAGCAGCTGCTCGCCATCGGCCGCCAGCAGACGGAAACGGAAGCTGCTGTCTTCTTCGCGGAAACTGACGAAACGCGCGGCTTTCGCGACTTTCTTTTTGGTAGTCGCCGCGACTTGGGTCTGGGCGACGAAAGAGCGCAGGCCAACCGCTTCCCGCAGTTCGTGGAGGAAGGGGGTGGCGACCGAACGGGCCTTTTTCGCACCGATTTGCAGGATGTCTTCCAGGTCTGCCGGGCGCTCGATCAGCTGGTGATAGCGCTCGCGGGACTCGCCCAGTTCGCTGTCCAGCAGCTGGAACAGGCGATTCTTTGCCTCGCCCCAACCCAGGCCCTGCAACAGTTCGCTGCGGAATTCGGCGGACTGCGCCGGGGTGGCGAACGCCTGGAACAGGGTGAAGAGGTGCGAATTGTCCGGATCCTTGGCTTCGCCTGGGGCACGGGAGTCGGTGACGATCCGCGAGATTGCGTCTTTCATCTCTTTGGCGCTGCTGAACAACGGAATGGTGTTGTCGTAGCTCTTCGACATTTTGCGACCGTCCAGGCCTGGCAGCGTGGCGACACTTTCTTCGATCAGCGCCTCGGGCATGGTGAAGAACTCTTTGCCCTGGCCAAACAGGTGGTTGAAGCGCTGGCCGATGTCCCGGGCCATTTCCACGTGCTGGATCTGGTCGCGACCGACCGGCACCTTGTGCGCGTTGAACATCAGGATGTCCGCCGCCATCAGCACCGGGTAGCTGTACAGGCCCATGGTGATGCCGGCATCCGGGTCTTCGCCGGTCTCGACGTTTTTGTCCACCGAGGCCTTGTAGGCGTGAGCGCGGTTGAGCAGGCCCTTGGCCGCGACGCAGGTCAGCAGCCAGGTCAGTTCGGGAATTTCCGGGATGTCGGACTGGCGATAAAAGGTCACGCGCTCCACATCGAGGCCACCGGCCAGCCAGGTCGCGGCGATTTCCAGGCGCGAGCGCTGGATGCGCAGCGGGTCATCGCATTTGATCAGGGCGTGGTAGTCGGCCAAAAAGTAGAACGAATCGGCATTGCTGTCACGGCTGGCCAGGATCGCCGGGCGGATGGCGCCGGCGTAGTTGCCCAGGTGCGGCGTGCCGGTGGTGGTGATGCCGGTGAGGATACGGGTACGAGTCGTCATGGGTAATCGCTTGTCAGACTGCAATCAATTCGAAAGACGGGGCAGGATCAGATCCTTGAGATCGGTCAGCTTGCCATGAAAAAAGTGTCCGCATTCTGCCACTTTCAGTAGCTCATGGGGACGCTCGAGTTTTTCGGACCAGTCATAGACCAGCTGCGGATCGATGACTTCGTCGGTTTCCGGCTGGATCAGGGTCAGTGCAGCCTGCTGTGGCAGTTGATCCTGATCGCCCAGGCGCATGACTGCCGGTGCCACCATGAACAGGTGCTTGAGCTGCTCGCCCTGCGCTTCCAGGCGGCCGCCGAGACTTGCCGCAACAAAACCGCCGAAGGAGAAGCCGAACAGCGTCAATGGTAAATCAGGATGTTTCGCCCGCAACCACGCGGCGATCGCCTGGGCATCATCGACTTCGCCGGTGCCCATGTCGTGTGTGCCCTCACTGGCACCGACGCCACGGTAGTTGAAACGCAGGGTAATCAAACCGGCATCGCGCGCGGTGCGCTGCAGGGTCGAGACCACTTTATTGAGCATGGTGCCGCCCTGCACCGGGTTCGGGTGGCAGATCAGCGCCAGGCCGCGGGGCTGGTCATTGTCAAGGTAGAGGGCTTCCAGCCGACCGACCGGGCCATCAATCACTACAGGGGTTTCGCGCATAAGCAAGGAAGGAACTCCGTGACCTCGAATCGGGTCGACTCGTCTAGCAAATTGTCTGTGCAAATCTATTGCGAGTGCAATCGCGGTATACAGCGCAGGTTCGAGCCGTTAACGTAAAGCAAAGCCGTTTATAGAGGAAGGACTCGTGGAACACTCGCTCTTAGTTTGGTTGTTGCCGACTCTTGCCCTGGTTGTGGGTGTCGCCATTGGATTCCTGATCGCTCGCCTGGTGCCGAATGCCGCGCCTAACCGCACGCAACGTCAGCTGGATGACATTCAGGAACGTTTCGACAGTTATCAGAACGAGGTGGTCACCCACTTCAATAGCACTGCAACACTGGTCAAGAAACTGACTGCGAGCTATCAGGACGTGCAGGATCATCTCGCCGAGGGTGCCAATCGCCTGGCCCTGGACGAGCAGACCCGCCAACGCTTGCTGGCCGCCCTGCACGCCGACGCGGCGCAGGCTCCACGGGAACGCCTGACGCCACCGCGCAATCAGGAGCCGCCTCGCGACTACGCACCCAAAGCCCCGAACGCGCCGGGCATGCTCGATGAGCATTATGGCCTGAAGAAATAATCAGGTTTCGCGCAACGCAAAAAGCCCCCGGATGAGTGATTGTCCGGGGGCTTTTTGTTGCTGATGGTTTTGGGTTGCCTGATAGGGCCCTTTCGCGAGCAAGCCCGCTCCTACAGGATTTGTGTCTGGGCCTATATCTGTGCTGACTGTCAGGGCCCCTTCGCTGGCAAGCCAGCTCCTACAGGATTTGTGTCTGACCATTATCTTGTGATCAACACAAACCCTGTAGGAGCTGGCTTGCCAGCGAAGGGGCCCGAACCGACAACCTATAACGCTCAGGCCGGACGCGCTTAGCCAAGCACCTCACTGGCTACCTGATCGACCGCCGCCTTGGTGATGTCGACGATCAGATCGGCCTCTTCCTCAGTCAAAATCAACGGCGGTGCAAAGCCCAGGATGTCGCCATGGGGCATCGCCCGGGCGATCATGCCGCGCTCCAGACAGGCTGCCGACACTTTCGGCCCGACCTTCAGCGCTGCATCGAACGGCGTGCGCTGCTCACGGTCGGCCATGAACTCGACCGCAGCCAGCATGCCGTCGCCCCGCACTTCGCCCACCAGCGGGTGACCTTCCAGGGTTTCACGCAACCGACGGTTCAGGTAGCTGCCAACCTTCTCCGCGTTGGCGGTCAGGTTTTCACGCTCCAGAATGTCGAGGTTGGCCAGCGCCGCAGCCGCGCAAATCGGATGCCCGGAATACGTCCAGCCGTGGCCCATGGCGCCTTCTGACTGCGAGGCCTTCTCGATCACGTTCCACACTTTTTCCCCGACGATCACCGCCGACAATGGCGCATAAGCACTGGTCAGGCCTTTGGCCGTGGTGATCAGGTCCGGGCGCATGCCGTAGCGCTGACTGCCCATTTTCGACCCCAGGCGACCGAAGGCGCACACCACTTCATCGGCGATCAACAACACATCGTATTTGTTCAGCACCGCTTGAATCGCCGCCCAGTAACCAGCCGGCGGCACAATGATGCCGCCGGTGCCCATCAGTGGTTCGCCGATGAACGCGGCCACGGTCTCCGGTCCTTCGGCCAGGATCATTTTTTCCAGTTCATCGGCGCAGTAGCCCACGAACGCCGTTTCATCCATGCCGGCCGGCGCCTTGCGGTACCAGTGCGGGCACACGGTGTGCTTGACGCCTTCGGCCGGCAGGTCGAAATGCTGATGGAAGGTTGGCAGGCCGGTCAGGCTGCCCGTCATGATGCCCGAGCCGTGGTAACCACGATCACGGGAAATGATTTTCTTCTTCTGCGGGCGACCCAGCACGTTGTTGTAATACCGCACCAGCTTGACCTGGGTTTCGTTGGCGTCGGAACCGGACAGGCCGTAGTAGACCTTTTTCATGCCTTCGGGCGCCCAGTCCATGATTCGGCTGGACAGCTCGATGATCGCCTCGCTCGAATGGCCCATGTAGGTGTGATAGTAAGCAAGCTCCTTGGCCTGCTTGTAGATGGCGTCGGCGACTTCGGTGCGACCGTAGCCGATGTTCACGCAGTACAGCCCGGCAAAGGCGTCGATGAAATCGCGACCTTCGTGGTCGCGGATGCGAATGCCCGACGCGCTCTTGATAATGCGCCCCTTGAGCGCGCCGCTGGCGTGGTCATGGGCGTGGGTCGAGGGGTGCATGAAGTGCGCGCGGTCTTGTTCGAACAGCGTATCGAGTTCTTGGTTCATGGCATGTCTCCTGGGAACTGGCCTTAGCACTGGCCTTGATGGTGCAGGCAAAAGTATTTGGTTTCGACGAAGGCTTCGAAGCCTTCGGTGCCGCCTTCGCGGCCCAGGCCCGAGGCTTTCATGCCCCCGAACGGGATCGGATGGCCGGTGAACTTGACGCCGTTGACCGCGACCATCGCATGGTCGAGACGGCGAATCAGTGGGTAGATCAGGTCCAGGCGATTGGAGCAAATGTAGGCGGCCAGACCGTATTCGGTGTCGTTGGCCATCTCGATCGCCTGGTCGAGGGTGTCGAACGGCATCACCCCGGCGATCGGCGCGAAGTTTTCTTCGCGGTAGATGCGCATGTCCGGCGTGACGTCGGCCAGCACCGTCGGCTGGTAGAACAAGCCGCCGAGGGCATGGGCCTCGCCGCCGACCAGCCGTTGTGCGCCACGTTGCAGGGCATCCGCGACCCGTGCAGCGGTGACATCGAACGCGGCTTGATGCATCAACGGACCGACGTCGACGCTTTGCTCCCGATCGCCCACCAGTGCAGGTCCCACCCGCAGCTCGCGCACCGCGGCGGCAAAGCGTTGGAGAAAGGCCGGGTAGACCGAGCGCTCGACCATGATCCGGTTGGCCGCGCAGCAGTCCTGGCCGGAGGTCTGGAACTTGGCCTCGACCGCGACTTGCACCGCCAACGCCAGATCGGCATCGGCGCAGACGATGAACGGCGCGTTGCCGCCCAGCTCCAGCGACACTTTCTTCACATCCTGGGCTGCCGCTTGCAGGACCAGCTTACCGACGCGGGTCGAGCCGGTGAAACTCACTGAACGCACGCGGCTGTCTTGCACCAGGGTCTGCAGGGTCATCTGCGGATCGCCCAGCACCACGTTGAACACGCCGGCCGGAAACCCCGCCTCCTCCGCCAGTTGCGCCAAAGCCAATGCCGAAAACGGCGTTTCATGGGCGGGTTTGACCACCACAGTACAGCCCGCAGCCAGTGCCGCAGCCGCTTTACGGGTAATCATCGCCGAAGGGAAATTCCACGGGGTCAGCAATGCACAGACGCCGACCGGCTCCTTGACCGTGCCCAGATGCGCGCCGGGGATGTGACTGGGGATGTTTTGCCCGTTCAAGCGTCGCGCTTCTTCGGCGAACCACGGAATGAAGCTGGCGGCGTAGGCGATTTCGCCACGGGACTCGGCCAGGGGCTTGCCTTGCTCCTGACTGAGGATGCGTGCGAGGTCTTCCTGGTGCTCAAGCATCAAGGCCGCCCAGCGCCGCAGAATGGTCCCGCGGGTATCGAGGCTTTGTTTACGCCAGGTCGCAAAGGCCCGATGCGCGGCGTCGACGGCGGCGACGATTTGAGGCTGATCGAGCATCGGTACATGCCCGATCAACTTCTGATCGGCAGGGTTGTGTACGGCGACGCTGTGGCCGCTGTCACTGTGGACCCAGTGGCCGTCGACGTAGCAGAGCGCTTTGAACAGCAGTGGATGTTTGTAGGTCATGGCGTTCACTCCAATCCGTGTGCGTGAATCCATGCTAGGGCAGCGTGGCTTGGGTGATTTGGCGTTTGGCTGGGCTTGGCAGGTGGTTTTTTCTGATTGAACGCCAGCAAACAGAGGTTTTTTGCGGTGACAACCGCATCACCTGAATCACCGCAGATCCCCTGCAGGAGCAAGCTTGCTCGCGAAAAAAACTTGGGCACCGTGGTCATCAGGCTTCACGCGTTATCGTTGACGACCATCGCGAGCAAGCTCGCTCCTATAGGGGATTTGTGTGTTTTCAGGATTCTTGCGCCAGCTCGGCCGGCAAGGCGCCAGCCGTTTTGATGGTCTTGGTGACGATGTAGGTGAAGTAGCGCTCGATGCCCAGGTCATCGAGCAGCAATTGATCGATAAAGCGCTGGTAATGATCGATGTCCGGCGCCTGGATCATCGCCATGTAATCGACGCCGCCACCCGTGGCGTAACAGAACGCCACTTCGACGGCCTCGTTCATCCGCTGCTCGAAACGGCGCATGTCCTGAGCGGTGTGTCGGGCCAGGGTGATTTCCACCAGCACCTGCTGACTTTTGAACACGGCGTTCCAGTCGATTTGCGCTCGATATCCCTTGATCAGCCCCAGCGCTTCCAGCTTGCGCACCCGCTCCCATGCCGGGGTCACCGAGAGATTGATCGCCTCGGCCAGGCTCGACTTGGTGATACGCCCGTCTTCGGCGAGGATTCGCAGGATTTTCAGGTCGTAGCGATCGAGTTTGTGCATGGGCCGAGGGTCTCCGGTCAATGAGAGTTGTTGGGCTGAAACAGCTCGCTCCCACAGGGGTTGAGTTCAGCCTGTCAGGTCGGCGATGACTGCCACGGTATCGCCGCACTGCACCAACCCGGGGAAATGCCGTGCCGCCAGCAAACCGCTGCGCGCAGCGCGATATTCCACCGGTGCAACACCCGTGCGGGTGGCGTCGTACACCCGGGCGATCACCTCGCCCTTGCTCACCTTGTCCCCCAGATCACGACACATTTCCAGCAAACCGTCGTGTTCGCTGGCGATGAAACAATCACCATCGGGCATGTCGAGCATGATCGACTGCGTTTCCTGGACCTCGCCTTCGAGAATCCCCGCATGCACCAGCAGATTGCGCACCCCGCGCTCGGCAATCGCCACACTGCGCGCACTGGACGAGCCTCCGCCACCCAATTCGGTCGTGACAAAGACCTTGCCCTGCCCCTCGGCGGCGGTGTCGTACATCGAACCCGCATCCAGCTCCAGCATGCGCATGCCGTACGGCGCACTGAACGCGCGCATGGCGGCTTCGCATCGGGCTTGCTGCTGTTTGTCCGGCAGCACATGGCAGGCGGCGAACGGCAGGAAATCCAGGGTGCGGCCGCCGGAATGAATGTCCAGCACGATGTCCGCCAGCGGCAACAGGGTCCGGTTGAAATAATCGGCGATTTTCTCGGTTACCGTGCCGTCCGGCTTACCGGGGAAACTGCGATTGAGGTTGCCCTTGTCGATCGGCGACGTGCGCCGCCCGGCATGAAACGCCGGGGTGTTCATGAACGGGACGATAATCACCCGTCCGGTGACCTCGGCGGCCGTCAGGCCCTGGGCCAGTTTGCTCAGCGCCACCGGGCCCTCGTATTCGTCACCGTGGTTACCGCCGGTGAGCAGCGCGGTCGGACCCTGACCGCGCTGAATCACCGTGAGCGGAATCATCACCGCACCCCAGGCCGAGTCATCCCGCGAATACGGCAATTTGAGAAACCCGTGCTGCACCCCTTCGCGGGCAAAATCCACCGTGGCGCTGATCGGGTTGTCAGGTAATTCGCTCATGGCTCAATCCTTCACGAACAGTTGGCGGGGTACATTGCACAACGTCTCGACCCCGGTTTCGGTGATCAGAATGCTTTCGGTAATCTCCAGCCCCCAATCGTCCATCCACAGGCCCGGCATGAAGTGGAAGGTCATCCCCGGTTGCAACACGCTGCTGTCGCCGGGACGCAGGCTCATGGTGCGCTCGCCCCAGTCCGGTGGATAACTGATCCCGATCGGGTAACCGCAACGGCTGTCCTTGTGGATGCCGAACTTCTCCAGCACCTTGAAAAAGGCCACGGCAATGTCGCCGGTGGTATTGCCCGGCTTGGCCGCATCCAGCCCGGCAGCGATGCCTTCGACCACGGCTTTCTCGCCGTCGAGAAAGTGTTGCGGCGGTTTACCCAGGTAGATCGTGCGCGACAGCGGGCAGTGATAGCGTTTGTAGCACCCGGCAATTTCAAAGAAGGTGCCGGCGCCCTTCTCGAACGGCGAATCGTCCCAGGTCAGGTGCGGCGCGCTGGCATCGGCGCCCGTGGGCAACAGCGGCACAATGGCCGGGTAATCGCCGCCATGACCGTCGGCACCGAGGATGCCGCTGCTGTAGATCTCGGCCACCAGCTCGTTTTTGCGCATGCCCGGCTCGATCCGCTCGAGGATCCGCCCGTGCATGTTTTCGACGATGCGCGCCGCGATGCGCATGTAGGCGATTTCCTGCGGCGACTTGATCGCCCGCTGCCAGTTCACCAGCCCGACCGCGTCGATCAAGGTGGCCTGCGGCAGGTTTTTCTTCAGCGACAGATAAGCGGCGGCGCTGAAGTAGTAGTTGTCCATTTCCACGCCAATGGTCAGAGCGTCCCAGCCGCGGGCACTGATGACTTCCTTCGACAAGTAGTCCATGGGATGGCGTTCCCGGGACTGCACGTAGATATCCGGGTAGCCGACGATGTTCTCGTGCTGCATGAACACCGTGCGCTTGGCACCGTTGGCGTCTTGCCCGCGACCAAACCACACCGGCTCGCCGTCCAGCGCCAGCAGCACGCATTGGTGGACGTAAAACGACCAACCGTCATAGCCGGTCAGCCAGGCCATGTTCGATGGATCGGTGACCAGCAACAGCTCGATGCCCTGGACCTGCATGGCCGCTCGTACCTTGGCCAGACGCTGGGCGTATTCCTCCCGCTCGAACGGAAGATTGACGACTATCTGAGACATGCACATGCCCTCTGATAAATGACGCACGGATGAAAAAATCGATTAGCTGCCGAATTGAAAACCCATGCCGGCCGAGCTCGTGCGCTCGAATGCCAGATTGGCCATGGCCGTGTCCTGGGCGCCGGTGCCGGTGAGGTCGCACAACGTGACTTGCGCGGCGTCGGTTCGACCGGGACGCTGGCCCGCCAGCACTTGACCCAGTTCCACCAGGCTCGATTCGTCAGCGATGACGCCTGCCACCAGGGCGTGATGCAACTCGCCGAGGAGGCGGGTCTGGCTCAGGCGATCGGCGACATAACGATCGACCTGCGCCAGCGCCCGGGGAGCAATTTCGTTCTTGTGTTCAGCGTCGGACCCCATGGCGGTGATGTGCAGGCCGGGGTGCAAGTGGCGCGCTTCGATCAAGGGTTCGCGACTCGGGGTGCACGTGATCGCGATGTCCACGTCGGCCATGGCTTCGTCGATGCTCGCGCACGACGTGACCGCCAGACCGCTGTCGCGCGTCAGCTCAATGCTGAAGGCCACGGCCTTGGCGCTGTCGCGGGCCCAGACCCGTACGTGTTCGATCGGCCGCACCAGGCGCAAGGCCTGCAGCTGCAACGCCGCCTGCTCGCCGGCACCTGATCAGCCGCCACCCGGCGACTGTCGGCCCGTGACAGGGCCCGAGCCGCCACCGCGCCGGCCGCCGCGGTGCGCACGGCGGTCAGGTAACCGTTATCCAGCAACAAGGCATCGAGCAAACCGGTGCGGGCCGACAACAGCATCATCATGCCGTTGAGGCTTGGCAGGCCGAGCTTCGGATTGTCGAAAAAACCCGGGCTGACCTTGATCGCAAAACGCTCCAGCCCCGGCAGGTAAGCGGTCTTCACGTCCACTTCGCCGTTATGCTCGGGGATGTCCAGCCGCAGGATCGGCGGCATGGCCACGGCCGCCGTGGCCAGCAGCACAAAGGCCTGTTCGATGGCGTCGATGCTCGGCAGATCCAGCGCGACACAGGCGCGCAGGTCTGCTTCGCTCAATAAAGTAATGTCAGTCATCAGCGCTGTACTCCCGTCAGTCGTTATTGTTTGGGTTCAGGCATCAGCGCCAGCCAATACGCGCAGGTGCTGATCGATGTCGACGTTGCGGCCGCTGACCACCACCACGATCGGCCCGCGCGGCTCGATCAAGCCATCGAGCAACGCCGCGATGCCGACCGCCGCCGCGCCTTCCAGCACCAGGCGTTCCTCGCGATAGGCATGACGCATGGCATTGGCGATGGAAGCTTCGGTGAGCAGGTGCACGTGATCACAGAGGTGGCGGGTCATGGAGAAGGTGTAACCATTGTCCAGGCCGATACCGCCGCCCAGCGAATCGGCCAGGGTCGGCAGCTCGTCGACTTCCACCGGATGGCCGGCCGCCAGGCTGGCGTGCATGGCCGCACCGCGCTGCATGCTGATGCCATGGGTGACGATGTTGACGCTGGCGCTCTTGAGCGCCAGCGCCACGCCGGCAAACAAGCCGCCACCGGACAAGGGCACCAGCACTTGCGCCACATCCGGTTGCTGCTCGAGGATTTCCAGCCCGAGTGTGCCCTGCCCGGCAATGATGGCCGGGTGATCGAACGGCGGCAGCAATGTCGCGCCCTGCTCGCGGGCGATCCGCTCGGCTTCACGCTGGGCATCGTCCTGGGACTGACCGACGATGCACACCTCGGCGCCGAGATCACGAATGGCCTGGACCTTGTTCGCTGGCACCAGGCACGACAGGCAAATGGTTGCCTTCACCCCTTGCCGGGACGCGGCATAGGCCAGCGCACGACCGTGATTACCGGTCGATGCCGCCACCACGCCGCGGGCCTTTTGCTCGGCGCTGAGCTGCGCCACGGCATTGCTCGCGCCGCGCAATTTGAAGCTGCCGGTGATTTGCCAGGATTCGAGTTTGAGGTACACCGCCACGCCCAATCGCAAGGAGAGGCTGGGCGAGTATTCCATGGGCGTACGCCGGACCAGCGCTTCGATTCGCTGGCGAGCGAGGTAAACATCGTTTAACTGCAGCGCTGACATGACCGCATCCCACTGTGGTGTTGGGCGCAGTCTAAGAGGGCTGGATTGTCGGAATGAATGTACTAGGGCAATTTAGCCGACAAACTTTTGCGAACTTTTTTCCGTTCAAAAATCATGGATCTGCGGGTACTGACCGAAGATTTCGCGCATGCCCATCAGCGCATTGCGCATCTCATCATCACTGCATTCGGCGCCGACACACACCCGGACCGCCCGGGGGCGAGGCGTGCCACGTACCGTGAACGGATCGGGCGAGGTGACCGCGATGTGTTTGTGGCGCAACGCCCGTACCAGGCTGTCGAGCTCCCAATGGGTCGGGATACCGATCCAGGCATTCAAGGCGTGCGGGTGCTGGGCGAGCACGTAGTCATCCAGATATTCAGTGACCATTGCCTGGCGCCCCGCCAGCAATTTGCGTTGCAGGTTCACCAGCGTCTCGGCGCGGCCGTCGCGGATCCAGCGCGCGGCGATCTCGGACACCATGGGCGTGGCCATCCAGCTGTTGACCCGCAGAATACTCTCGGTGCGCAGTGCCAGGCGCTTGGGGACCACGAGATAACCAATGCGCAAACCGGTCAGCACCGACTTGGTCATGCTGGTGCAATAGAACGACAGTTCCGGCAGGTAATGACTGATGGGCGGCGCTCGCCGTTCATCCAGCAGCGGGCCATACACGTCATCCTCAATGATGTGCACGCCAAAGCGTCGGGCGATCTCGGCGATCTCGCGCCGGCGGCTGTCCGGCATCAGGCTGGTGGTCGGGTTGTTCAGGTTCGGCGTGCACACCAGCGCGGTGATGCGCTCGTTGCTGCACATGTCTTCGAAATGTTCCGGGTCGATGCCATGGCGGTCCATTTCCAGGCCTTTGAGGGTAAACCCCAGCACTTGGGAATTGCCGATCACGCCGTGGTCGGTCACCCCTTCGCAGAGCACCACGTCATCGGGACCGGCCAGCGACGCCAGGGCGAGGAAGATCCCGTGGGCGGCGCCGTTGGTGATCAGGATGTCATCGCGTTCGACCCGCAGGCCCTGGCGGCCGATCCAGTGCATGGCGGCCTCGCGGTGTGATTCGAACCCGGCGATCGGACGAAAGGCGTGAATCCACGGCTGATCTTCTTCGGTGCTGAGCTCGCGGCAGGTCTCGCGCCAGAACTGGTCATGCTCGCGGGTGTGCAGAATCCGGGTGATGGAAAAATCCACCAGCGCCCGTTCGGGGCTGTCGAGAATATAGGTGGCCACCCGATCGCTCATGCGCCGCGACACAAAGCTGCCGCGCCCGACTTCGCATCGCACCAGGCCCTGGCGCTCCAGTTCCTTATAGGCATTGGTAACCGTCTGCACGCTGATGCCCATGGCATCGGCCACTTGCCGTTGCGGCGGCAGCCGCTGATCGTTGGCCAACACCCCTTGCTCGATGTCGTCGGCGATCGCCTGCACCAGGATCTTGTATTTGGATTCGCCGCTGCGGGCCATTTCCAATGCTGCTTTCCACTTGTCCATCGGCGCTAAAACCCGCGTAGGTGCCAGTGCGGACAGCATCCCGCGAGAATCCATGCAAAGCAATTGTCCTAGTGCAATGCAATGTTGCGCGGGGCTTTTGTATGCTCGGTTCAAGGTCGATGCACAGGCGGGTAAAGCCGTCACAAAAAAATCAATCGATCTGTGCCGGCGCAGTGTCCCAATCGAGTATCCCACTCGAATGGACCGGCCCGTACGCTTTGCTCTTGTCACACTGCCTCCTACCACAGAGCCGTCCACGACGGGTCCACAAGAAACAGGAGATTTTATCGATGAGCAATTTCCCCTCCCGCACTCCCCATACGTTGCGCCGCCTGTTCGTGGCGTGCGCGATGCTCGGCCTGGCCGCCGGCGCCCAGGCCGCCACGACCCTGGAAACCATCAAACAGAACAGCAGTATCCGCATCGGTTACGCCAACGAAACCCCGTTCGCCTTTACCGAAACCGACGGCAGGGTCACCGGTGAATCACCGGAAATCGCCAAGGCCATTTTCGCCAAGATGGGCATTACCAAGGTCGATGGCGTGTTGACCGAGTGGGGTTCGTTGATCCCCGGTCTGCGCGCCGGGCGTTTCGATGTGATTGCCGCCGGCATGTACATCACCCCGGCCCGCTGCAAGCAGGTGCTGTTCACCGACCCGCAGTACCAACTGCCGGACGCCCTGCTCACGGCCAAGGGCAACCCGAAGAACCTGCACAGCTATGAAGACATCGCCAACAACCCTGACGTGAAGCTGGCGATCATGGCCGGTACGGTGAACCTGGCGTATGCGCGGGATTCCGGGGTCAAGGACGCGCAAATCCTCCAGGTGCCGGACACGACCGCGCAGTTGCAAGCCGTGCGCGCCGGACGTGCCGATGCGGCCGTGGGCACCCAACTGACCATGAAAGGCCTGGCCAGCAAGGGTGGCGACAAGGTCCAGGCGGTTACCGAGTTCAAGGACGATCCGTCGCACATCGGTTACGGCGCCCTCGCCTTCCGTCCCGAAGACAAAGACCTGCGTGATGCGGTCAACGCCGAACTGAAAAAGTGGCTGGGCTCCGAAGAGCATCTCAAGGCGGTCGCCCCTTTCGGGTTCGACAAATCCAACGTGACAAGCAAAACGGCTGCCGAGCTCTGCGCTCAGTAGTCGAGGCAGGCATGGCGCCCCGGTGCGATGCCTATTCCCTGCTTAATCCGGATGGCCAGGTTGACTCATGGGTGAATTACTTCCGTTATTGATACAAGGGGCCTGGGTAACCCTCCAGGTGACATTCTTCGGCTCGATATTGGCGATCGTCGCCGCCATCCTGGCGGCGCTCGGGCGCATGTCGCCCTGGCGGCCACTGCGCTGGTTTTCCATTGCCTACATTGAAGTGTTTCGCGGCACGTCGTTGCTGGTGCAATTGTTCTGGCTGTTTTTCGTGCTGCCGCTGCCACCCTTCAACCTTGAATTGAGCCCCTACGCCGTGGCCATCGTCGGTCTCGGCTTGCACATCGGCGCTTACGGCGCGGAAGTGATGCGCGGGGCAATCAGCTCGGTGGCCAAGGGTCAGTACGAAGCCTCCACGGCGCTGAACTTCAGCGGCTACAAACGCTTCAAGCGCATCATCTTGCCCCAGGCGTTGCTCGCGGCGATCCCGCCGGGCACCAACCTGCTGATCGAACTGCTGAAAAACACCTCGCTGGTATCGCTGATCACCTTGTCCGACCTGAGCTTCCGCGCTCGTCAGTTGGATCAGGCGACCTTCCAGACCCTGGAGATTTTCAGCCTGGCGCTGGTGATCTATTTCGTCTTGGCGCAAGCCATCAACATCGGCATGCGCCAGATTGAGCGGCGCCTGGCTCGCGGGCGGATGCGTGGAGGTCTGTCATGACACTGTTCGACTGGACCTACGCCTGGCAAATTCTCCCCGATCTGCTGCGCGCTTCGCTCAATACCGTGGGGATTACCCTGATCGGTTTCCTGATCGCCATTGTGCTGGGCTTGTTCCTGGCCATCGGCCGCCGCAGCCGCAAGCTTTTTATCTCGCTGCCGGCCACCGGGGTGATCGAGTTCATCCGCAGCACGCCGCTGCTGATCCAGGTGTATTTCCTCTACTACGTGCTACCCAACTACGGCATCAGCATGACCGCCATGCAAGTCGGGATCCTCGGGATCGGCCTGCATTACGCCTGCTATATCGCCGAAGTCTATCGCGGCGGCCTCGACGCGGTGCCGCGGGCGCAATGGGAGGCGGTCACGGCGCTGAACATCGCCCCGTACAGCGCCTACCGCAACATCATCTTGCCCCAGGCCCTGCGGCCGATCCTGCCGCCATTGGGCAACTACCTGGTGGCGATGCTCAAGGACACGCCGGTGCTGTCGGCGATTACCGTGGTGGAAATCATGCAGCAGGCCAAGAACATCGGTTCCGAGAATTTCCGTTACCTGGAGCCGATCACCATGGTCGGCCTGTTTTTCCTCGCCCTGAGCATCGCTTTGGCTTATCTGGTACGGCGCCTTGAAGTGCGCCTGGAGCTACGCTAATGACTTCTCCACTCTCGACACCCAGCGACTTTTCCCGGCAAAGCAACCCGACCCCGCTGCATCCGCAGGAGGCCACGGCCATGCAGGAAACCAAACCGGTCAAGCCGATCGTCAGCTTCCAGGACGTCACCAAAAGCTACGGCAACTTCACCGTGCTCGACCACTTGAACCTGGACGTCACACCGGGGGAAAAAGTGGCGATCATCGGGCCCAGTGGCTCGGGCAAGTCCACGCTGCTGCGGGTGCTGATGACCCTTGAAGGCATCGACGACGGGCTGATCCGTATCGAGGACGATCTGCTGACGCACATGCCCAATCGCAACGGCGTGCTGGTGCCGGCCAACGATCGGCATATCCGGCGGGTGCGCGGCAAGATCGGCATGGTGTTCCAGAGCTTCAACCTGTTCCCGCACATGACCGCGTTGCAAAACGTCATCGAGGCGCCCGTGCAAGTGCTCGGGATGAAACCTGTAGAGGCCCGCGAAAGAGCCGCGGACTTGCTGGAATTGGTGGGATTGGGCAGCAAACTGGGGCATTACCCTTCGCAGCTGTCCGGCGGCCAGCAACAACGGGTGGCGATCGCGCGGGCACTGGCCATGCGTCCCAAAGTGATGCTGTTCGACGAAGTCACCTCGGCGCTCGACCCGGAACTGTGCGGCGAGGTGCTCAACGTGATCCGCAAGCTCGGCACCGAACACAACCTGACCATGTTGATGGTCACGCACCAGATGGGTTTCGCCCGGGAGTTCGCCGACCGCGTGTGCTTCTTCTACAAGGGCCAGATTCACGAACAGGGCACGCCGGCGCAGATCTTCGAACACCCGCAACAGGAGCGTACTTGCGCGTTTCTCAGTGCGGTGAAAGAGGCGAACTAGGAAAGTCTGCCCAGACACAAAACCGACTGTGGAAACCAACTATGGGAGCGAGCTTGCTCGCGATGGGGCCGTATCAGTCGATATTGATGTCGGCTGACACACCGCTTCGCGAGCAAGCTCGCTCCTACAGGGTTTTGCGGTGTTACGGGTATTGCTGAACGGTACCTTGCTGCTGGGCGCCATACTGCTGACCCGGAATCGCCTTCAGGTTGACCTCGACCCGACGGTTCTGCGCCCGGCCATTGACGTCGGCGTTGCTGGCAACAGGGTTATCCGGACCGGCGCCACGGGCGCTCAAGTTGGCACCGCTGACACCCTGCGACGTCAGGTAAGTCGCCACGCTTTGGGCGCGACGCTGGGACAGGTCCATGTTGTGCTGACGGCTGCCGGTGCTGTCGGTGTAGCCGACGATCTCGATCTGGTTCTGATTGAACTCCTTGAGCGAGCCCGCCAGGTTGTTCAGCGGCTGATAGAAACTCGAGGCGATGTTCGCCGAATCGGTGGCGAAGGTGATGTTGCCCGGCATGATCAGCTTGATCTGATCGCCCTCACGCTGCACTTCAACCCCGGTGTTGGCCATGCTGGCCCGCAGTTTTTTCTCCTGCTGGTCGGCGTAGTAACCATAACCGGCAGCGGAAGCACCCACCACGGCCGCGCCGATCAACGCGCCCTTGCCACGGTTGTTGTGGTCGATGGCCGCCCCGGCCAACGCACCGGCCAGAGCGCCGAGCCCGCCGTACTTGGCGGTCTTGCTCATGCCGGTGGAACCACTGTCGGCCTGGCCCTGAGCTTGACCCTGATTGTCGTAAGGGTTAGGCGAGGCGCAGCCAGACAGCAAGGCCACAGCCGTAGCGACAATAATCAAACGCTGCTTGGTGAACATTCAAAGCTCCTACTTTCTTCATTCTGTGGTGCAACGGATCAAGGCATCGGCCTTTGCGGGCGTTGGATCATTTTTACCGGAAAAGATTCCACCCCGACTGTACACAATTGCAGATCAAGCGCGCACAAACGGGTTCTCGCGCATTTCCTCGCCCAGGCGAGTGTCGGGACCATGCCCCGTCACCACCGTCGCTTCTTCATCGAGGGTATACAGCCGCTGCTTGATCGAACGCACGATGGTCGCCTGATCGCCACCCCACAAATCCGTGCGCCCGACCCCGCGCCGAAACAAGGTGTCACCGGCAATCAGCAATTTGGCCTCGGCAAACCAGAAGCTCATCGAACCCGGGGTATGCCCCGGCGTATGCAATGCCACGCCACAGCCGCAGGCCAGCTCTTCATCATCGGCCAACCAGCGATCCGGCGACGGCACCGGCGTGTAGGGCACCCCGAACATCTGGCATTGCATTTCCAGGTTGTCCCAGAGGAATTGATCCTCCTTGTGCAAATGCAGGGTCGCGCCGGTTTTCTCCTTCAACTGCCCGGAGGCCAGGAAGTGATCCAGGTGCGCGTGGGTGTGGATGATGCTGACCACCTTCAGGCCCAGGGCGTCGAGGCGAGCCAGGATCAATTCATGATTGCCGCCCGGATCGACCACGATGGCTTTTTTCGTGATCGGATCGCCGATGATCGTGCAGTTGCACTGCAACGGGCCGACGGGGAAGGTTTCGCGGATAAGAGTCGGTTGCTGGGACATCGGGCCTGCTCGGTAAACGGGGGACGGGATATTTTTGCATAAAATGGCCATCAGGCCATTTTGCCGCAACGTGTATCGTCAAATGACCTCAGGCCAACACCCCCAATTCCTTCGCCCGCGCCACAGCTTGCGTGCGCCGCTCCACCCCCAGCTTGCTGTTGATATGACTGGCATGGGTTTTCACCGTGTGCAGGGAAATGAACAGCTGATCGCTGATTTCCTGGTTAGAACAGCCTTGGGCGATGAGTTTCAGGACGGCCAGTTCACGGGAGCTGAGTTGCTCGCACGCGGGCAAGAATTCCGGCGCAATGCGCACAGCGACGGCGGGCAGGCGCTCCGACAGGCTGAGTGCAATCGGCGATTTTGCACAGTGCTGGAGCTGCTCACGCAGCCAGTCAGGGTATTTGTTCAGCAGGCCATCGAAGGGTTGCAGGGCACCGCCACTGGCCGCTTCCAGGGACTGGACGAAGGCTTGCCGGGCCTCGGGCTCGCGGCTGTGCGCCAGAAGCAAATCGATTTTCTGGGTCAACACCAGCACGCTGAGCAACTGCCGGCCGGTCTGCTGGCCATTCTCGAGCAACGCATTCAAGCGCCCTTCAGCCAGCATCGGTTGCCCCTGGATGACGTCCAGCAAGGCCTGCTGCAATTCGATGTGCAGCGGCAACTGTGGATGGAATTCCGGAGGCGCGGCAGGATGTTCGCCGTTGTAGGTCTGGCCCAGTCGCGTCAGCCAGGCTTCGGCCAGGTCGGTACGGCCCTGTGCCAGCCACAGTTCGCATTTGACCAGGGTAATCATCGCCAGGTAGTAGATCGGCGGCACGTCCCAGATGTGCATCAGGCGTTCGGCTTCGGCGAGTTCGGCGAACGCTTTCGCGAACTCGCCGCTGCTGCCTTCGAGCTTGGCGATCACGCAATGGCCGATCAATACGCTGATATCGCGGCAGGCGCGCGCCTCGGTCAAACCCGCTTGCAATCGCAGCCGCGCAGTCTGTGGCTGCAAGCGCAGGGCCAGCAGGAAACCCTCATACAAGGTTAGGCGGGCGCGTACGGCAAACAGCCGTTGCGGGGATAATCCTTGCAGGCGTTGCAGCCCCTGACGGACCTCTTCCTCTGCCCGCAGGATCTCTCCCCGCGCCTGCAGCACTCGGGCGCGGTCGTAGTGGGCCAGCGCTTCGAACAACGGATTGCCGACCCGTTGTGCCAACTCCAGGGAATCTCGGTTCAAGCCTCGTGCACGCCACAGGTCGCCGTCGGCAATGGCCAGGTTGGACAAGGTCGAGAGGCACATCAGGCGTTGGCCGTAACGCCTGGAGGGAAGGCTCTCCAGGGCTTCGGCGCAATAGAGCATCGTCAGCTCGCGATTGCCGCGGCCCCGGGCGATGATGCCGCTCAAGGCCAGCCATTGCGCCAGCATGGATTTCTGCGCCGTGGCCGACGGGGCCGGCAGGTAACGGCTCAAATGGCTGGCCAGCTCCTCGGCGGCGTCCAATTGACAGGCCAGTCCCAACGCCCAGCTGTACAGGACGATCAGGCGTGGCGTGCTGACCAGCAAGCTGTCGGGCAAGTCCATTTTCCAGCGCAGCAACATGCCGACGTTCTGCTCGGCCAGCAGCTGCTCTTCCGAAAGGTTTTGCACCAGGTTCGCCGCGACATCCAGGTGCCCGGCCCGCAATGCCTGCTCCACCGCCTCATCGAGCAAGCCCTGGGCATTGAACCAGCGACAGGCGCGCAGGTGCAGGCTCGCCACCGGCACCATCGCCGGTGTGGCAGGCCGGGTGCGCAGCAGGTCGGAAAACAGATGGTGATAGCGAAACCAGTGCCCCTGTTCGTCCAGTGGCACCAGGAACACCTGATGGGCCGAGAGAAAACGCAGGATCTCGGCACTGTCGTGGGCTTCGCGGACGGCGTCGCACAGCTCGCTGCAAAAGCGCTCCTGCGGCGCGGTGTCGTAGAGGAATGCCTGCACCTCGGCGGGCAGGCAATCGATGACCTCTTCGAGCAGGTAATCGCGGATCAGCCCTTCCCCGCCGTGCAAGGACTGGGGCAACTCGCCGGCGGTGCCCGCTTCGGAGGCCGCCAGCAGCCAGAAACGCAGCCCGGCGACCCAGCCTTCGCTGCGCTGGATCAGGTTCTCCAGCGCTTCGCCGCGCAAGGAGGTGCTGTGTCGATCGAGCAGGGTCAAGGCTTCGTCGTGGGTCAGGCGCAGGTCCTGCTCATGCAACTCGAGCAGTTGCGCGACAGCCGCAGGCGAGCCAGGTGCCAGTCCGGACGCTGGCGGCTGGTCACCATCACCAGCAGGCCATCGGGAAGATGATTGAGGAAGAACTGCAGGCAACGATCGAGCACCGGCCCCTGGGCCAGATGGTAATCATCGAGTACCAGCAGCAGCGGCGCCGTCGGCGACACATGCACGGCCAACTCGTCGAGCAGACCGTCCAGCCATTCTTCGAAGGCGAAGGGTTGATGCCGCTGGCGCATTTTCAGCAGCCCCAGGGACTGCCTGCCCAATTGCGCAAAGTAATCCTGGAGGCCTTCGAGCAACCGTTCAAGAAAACGCCCGGGGTCGCTGTCGCGCGGACTCAACCCCAGCCACAGGCTTTGCCAATGGGCTGGCAACCCCTGGCAGAACTCCACGGCCAGTGAACTCTTGCCGAACCCGGCCGGGGCGCTGACCAGCAACAGCCTGCCACCGAGACCGGCACTCAGGCGCTCGCACAAACGCGGCCGCAGCACGTGGCCATCAGGCAAGGGCGGCCGAAAACAGCGCCCGTCCAGTGCTGCGACGGTGACGCTTGCAGGGCCTGGGAGTGGGGACAGATCAGTCATGGCCGGCTCTTGTTCGAATGCTGATGGCGGCGTTGCAGATGTCCGCAGACTAGCGGTAAACGCAGAGGGAATGAAGGTTATTGCTACAAATGGCTACAAAAAGACCCGGACAAAAAACGCCCCGAACCAGTCGGGGCGTTTTTCAAGGATGCGGCCTCTGTTTAGTAAACGTTAGCGAACACCTTCCTGACGTAGCGCCGCCGGGGTGAAGTCGCTGGTGGTCGCGGTGAAGCCGAAGTCATATGCCGACTTTTCTTCGTTCTTCATGCCCAGCGCCAGGTAACGACCCGATTGCAGGTCATACAGGGTTTCCAGGGTGTACCAAGGCACCTGGACGTTGTAATAGTTCTGGGAGTGGGCTTCCGCCACACGCCAGAGCTGATTACGACCGTCGTAGTGGTCGATCACCGCCGCTTGCCAGGTGTCTTCGTCGATGTAGAAGTCACGCTTGGCGTAGATGTGACGCTGACCTTCCTTCAGGGTCGCCACCACATGCCAGACCCGGCGCAGCTCATAGCGAGCCAGGTCCTGGTTGATGTGACCGGCCTTGATGATGTCGGCGTACTTGAGTTGCGGCGAATCGAGCTTGTAGCTGTCGGAGGCGATGTACATCTCTTTCTTGCCTTCGAGCTTCCAGTCGTAACGATCCGGTGCACCGTTGTACATGTCCAGGTTGTCGGAGGTACGCAGGCCATCGGCTGCGGTACCCGGCCCGTCATAGGACACTTGTGGTGCGCGACGCACACGACGCTGACCGGCGTTGTAGACCCACGCCGAGCGCGGCTCCTTCACCTGGTCGAGGGTTTCGTGCACCAACAGCACACCACCGGCCAGACGTGCCGGCGCGGTCACTTTCTGCTTGAAGTAGAACAGGATGTTGCCCGGGTTCGCCGGATCGTAATCCTTCATTTTGTCGCGGAACACGAACTGGTCCTGGAAGTACACCAGGCTGTACGAGCCGTTCGGCTGCGGTGTCGCCTGGGTTACCAGACGGGTCACGCTGCCGCCGCGGTAGCGGGTGATGTGGTTCCAGATGACTTCCACACCGGTTTTCGGAATCGGGAACGGGATTGCGGTTTCGAAGTTTTCCAGGCCGTTGCCACCGGACACCAGGCTGGTGCTGGTGGCGTTTTTCCTGATGGAGGCAAACACCGCATCCGGCACGGTGGCGCCGCGATGGGACGGGTAGACCAGCATCTTGAAGGTTTCCGGGTAGCGCTTGAACATCGCGTACTGGCCCGGGGCAAGCTTGTCCTTGTACTGGTCGACGTTCTGCGCCGTGATGGTGAACAGCGGTTTTTCACTGGCGAACGGGTCGGACAGGAAGCCTTTGCCGTCCACATTACCGGCGTTTTTCGCCATGGGTTTCCAGGCCGGGATCGAACCGTCGGCGTTGCCCGCCATCTCGGCGCCCATCGGGGTCAGGCTCTTGCCCAGCTTGTCCGCTTCGGCCGCAGGGACCGCCGCCATCACGCCGGTCGCCAGCAGCGAAAGCCCCAGAACACCGATGTGGAACAGACTCTTTGTTATTTTCATATGTGTGTTCGTCCTGAAAATACAGTGCTTAGAAGTTCACGCCGAAGCTGAGCGCAACAAAGTCGCGGTCATCCGTGGTGGTGTACTTGCCGTCGAAGAAGTTGGTGTATGCCAGGCTCGCGGTGTAGGTGTTCTGGTACTCGGCATCGACGCCCAGGCTGACCGCTTTGCGACCTTCCTCGAAGTTGCCGCCAGGGCCAGGCGAGTAACCTTCCACGTCATGGGACCAGGCCACGTTCGGCTTGAGGTTGACCCCGGCGAATACGCTGTTGTATTCCCAGATGGCGCGACCGCGATAACCCCAGGAGTTGGCGGTGGTGAAACCATCGTTTTCGCAATAGCGACTGACGTTGTTTTGCGGTCCGCCTGCCAGGGTGGAGGTGTTCAATGCTACGCACTGGCCAGCATTCAACGGACCAGGGCCATAGCTCGGGTCACGGCCGTAACGCGCCTTGGATGTGCTTTCCAGGCCGCCGACGTGAGTAAAGCCGACCTCGCCCACCAGGGTCAGTCGCTCGGCGCCCATCACCTGGTCGAAGAAGTGGGTCAAGGTGGTCTGCAGCTGGGTCACTTCCTTGCGACGATAGCCTTGTTGATCCTGACCTGGCTGTCCTTGAAGCACGGAGACGTTAGGGTTCAGCGGCGTCAGACCGGAGAAGAGGATGTCGGTGGTGTTGAGCTGAACCGGCGCATTCGGCCGGTAGCTGACTTCACCGCTCCACGCAGTACCGGTAGGCAACGTCGTAGAGAAGCTCAGACCGTACAGGCGGATATCTTCAGGGTATTCGACGTAGTAGCTGGAGTTGCCCGCCACCACCAACGGCAGCAAGGTTGGCGCCAAGCCTGCCGCGACGCCGAGCGGAACCCCGGCACCCACCAATGAGCCCACCAGGGCCTGCGGGCTGTACGCGCCCGCCGGGGCACCGTGGCCGCTGAAAATCGGCGCACGGCTGTGGTAGTTCATGAAATAGGCGCCGAATTCGGTGTCCAGCGGATCGAACATGTATTTGAACGACACGCCGAACTGGCCGCTGTCCCGTGCATCGCGATCCGGACCACGACGAACGATCACGCCTTCATCCGGGTCGCCCCAGGTCACGCCCCGGGCACCGAGGGTGTTGATGCTGGCATTACGCAGCCCGGCCGGCAGCCCCGCAGCCGCCAGTGCACCGTTGAGGCCGTTGCGCGTGCGCAATACCGCGAGGTTGTTGTCGCAGCCGTCGGAGATCACGTCCGGTTGCGAGAAGAAAGTACCGCAGTTGTCGGTAACGGTCTGGTCCCATTCCAACTGATAGAAGGCTTCGGCCGAGAGGTTCTCGGTGAGGCTCTGGGACACGTAGAACATGTTGACCGGGATCAGGCCTTCCTTGATCTCTGCACCTGGACGACGGAACGCGGAAACGTCGATCGGGTTGATCGAGTTGATGCCGCCGCCGATGAAGGTACTTTCACCCCAGCTGACAACCTGCTTGCCCAGACGCACGGAGCCCGGCTGATCGGCAACGGAGTAGTTGTGGTAGACGAAAGCATCGAGGATCTGCCCGCCGGCGGACTTGGCGCCTTCCTTGCGGTTGCTGTCGCTGATGTCCTTGAACGGACGACTTTCGTCCTTGAGTTCGAAGTCATACCAGTATTTGCCACGGACGAAAACGCCGGTGTCGCCATATTTCAATTCAAGGTCATGGATACCCTTGAAGATCTTCGAGAACGTTTCCCCGCTCTTGAAGTTCAAGTGACCATCATCGGAGGTCTGGGACAGGCCGCGACCACCGTTGTTGACGCCGATGAGGTTCTTGTTGGCACTCTCGGTAGACCAACTGGCTCCGATCGACAGGGATGAGTCGAACTGACCTTCGATTTCACCAACGTTGAAACTGACGCCGAATGCTGGCCCGGCGAGCGTAGAGGCAAGACTGACCGCCAGGGGCAGTTTCGCCCTGCGCCAGAACTGGTTTACTGATGTCATCGACGCTACTCCATGTGCATTATTGTTATGGCAATTAGCACTCTTAAAAACGCGATGGGTGACTGGGCGCCAAGGTGGCCCTAAGTCATTCCAAAGTTGCATCGCCCCGGTGTGTGCGTGTGCTCCGTTCTTAAAAATCCTTGAGCGGACTATAGCCAGCAGGCCCTACTGCTTGATCCCTCTAAAGTGTGATTTGCAGCGGCCAACCACTCTGGAACAGTCCTTTCGCCAAACCGACACCTGTCGGCACGGCAAGGATGGCTGAAAATTCGGATTTGACAAGCCAAGCGCTTGCTTGGTGGGCCTGGCGTGCCTTTTCGGGCACGCCAGGGGACGCTTAAAGCGTCGAGAGGAAGGTGCTGTTATTGGCTTGCCATTCGGTGATGTCGACGCGAATCCGCTTCTTGTCGAGTTTGCCGACACTGGTCTTGGGAATTTCAGTAACAAGGGCGATCTGGCTCGGGATGGCCCACTTGCTCAGGTGCCCCTGCTCCACAAACGGCTTGAGATGTTCCTTGAGTTCCTTGGCCCCAATTACCTGGCCTTCGCGGATCACCAGCAAGGCAAACGGCCGCTCGCCCCACTGCGGATCGGCAATGCCCACCACTGCTACTTCGCGTACCGCCGGGTGGCGGCTGATCAGGTCTTCGAGGTCCAGTGAGGAAATCCACTCGCCGCCGGTCTTGATCACGTCCTTGATCCGGTCGCGAATGTCGATCACCCCCATGCTGTCCAGGGTCGCCACGTCACCGGTGTGCAGCCAGCCCCCGGCCCAGAGCTCGGCGCCCTTCTGCGGTTCGTTGAAATAACCTTCGGTGAGCCACGGCGCACGCAGCACCAGTTCACCCTGGGTCTCGCCATCGGCGGGCAGGAAGTTGCCGTCGGTGTCGACGATCGCCGCCTCCACCAGGGGCCCCGGCACGCCGGCCTTGATCCGGTACGTGGTGCGTTCGTCTTCGCTGCCGGCCATCAGCTCATCGTTGAGGTGCGCGCACGACACCAGCGGCCCGGTTTCCGACATGCCGTAGGCGGCGGTCAGCTGAATGCCCTTGGCCTTGGCCGCTTCGTACAGCGCACGGTTCAGCGCACTGCCGCCGATCACGATCTTCCAGCCACCAAAATCGGTGCTTTGCGCCGCCTTGGCATTGAGGACCATCTGCAGGATGGTCGGCACGCAGTGGGAAAAGGTGACCTTCTCCTTGCGCCATAGCTCCACCAGGTATTCCGGGTCATAGCGACCGGGATAGACCTGCTTGAGGCCGAGCATGGTCGCCACATACGGCAGGCCCCAGGCGTGCACGTGGAACATCGGGGTGATGGGCATGTACACGTCGTTGGTGCCCAACAGCCTGACGCTGTCGATGGCACCCATGATCGTCGACACACCCATGGTGTGCAGCACCAGTTGCCGATGGGTGAAATACACGCCTTTGGGATTGCCGGTGGTGCCGGTGGTGTAGAAGGTGGTCGCGACGGAATTTTCGTCGAAGTCCTGGAAGTCGTACCGGGTGCTCGCGGCGGCCAGCAACTGCTCGTACTCGCCGATGAGGTTCGGCAGTTCCGCGGTTTTTTCCGGCAGGTCGGTCAGCAGCAGGGTTTTTTCCACCGTGGTCAGGTGCCCGGCGATCGCGGTGTACAGCCCGACGAACTCGCTGTTGACCAGCACGAAGCGGTCCTCGGCGTGGTTCATGGTGTAGAGGATCTGTTCCGGCGACAGGCGCACGTTGATGGTGTGGATCACCGCGCCGATCATCGGGATCGCAAACATGCATTCCAGGTATCGATGGCTGTCCCAGTCCATGACCGCCACGGTATCGCCGGCCTTGACGCCGGCTGCCGTGAGCACGTTGGCCAGCCGCGCGACCCGCTCGATCAGGGTCGGATAGCTGTAGCGCAACTGGTCGCGATAAATGATCTCGCGGGTTTTCTCGTAACGCGCGCCAGACATCAACAGCCGTTTGATCAACAGCGGGTACTGGTAAGCGCCTTCGGCTGGGGGGATAACGCGAGTCTGCAACATAAGAATCCCTTTTCTGACTGCACGGTCGTGGCTGAAAGCAAGCACTCTAGTGACCTTGGGCGCGTACCAAATCAGCCAAAGGAATGATTTAGCTTCAACGGGAAGTTGCTAGCTTTACGCTACTATTTTGCATCTGCGCCAGAATTACAGGTTTAAGTTGTTATCGTTGCAATTTCATTTACGCAAGGCTTGGGATGAGGTAAATGACACGCGAGCCTATGTAAAATTATCGATACAAGGTACGGATCGATAAGCACGCCAATAACTGCCAAGCTTGCCCGCCCTGACTGCGCATGGCGGGTTTTCCATCACACCCACGTCGTCTAGAACGTTACTGGTACAACAATGAGCATTGAAGCGACCGCCTCTGGAGCTTGCAACTTGATGCAAGCCCCTCTGGTTTCCATCGTGGCGCCCTGTTACAACGCGGAAAAATACCTGGAAGAGGCCATCAAGAGCATCTTCGCCCAGGAGTATCCGCATTACGAAGTCATCATTGTCGACGACGGGTCCAGTGACAACAGCATCGCGATGCTCAAGCAACTGCAGAAAACCTATGATTTCCAGCTATTCACCCAACCGAACCAGGGTGTGAGTGCGGCGCTCAACCACGGTTTGCGGTACGCCAAAGGCGCTTACGTGTCGACGCCGGACCTGGACGACATCATGCTCCCGGAATCGCTGCGCGTTCGCGCCGACTATCTGGACGAGAACCCGAACGTCGGATGTGTGGGCGCTCTGATCATCTACATGGACAGCGATGGCAATACCATCAAGCAGCAAAAACGCGACCAGATCCGCACCTACACCTTCGATCAAGTGCTCGGCGGTGCTGTCGTGATCGGTGCGCCGGTCGCGCTGTATCGCATGAGCGCGATGCGACGTGCCGGCTTCTATGCATCGCAGTTGCGGGTTCAAGACTTTCAGATGACCTTGCGGATTGCCCGGTTGGGGTACGAGATCCATGAACTCCCCGTGTGCACGACCCGCTATCGCCGCCATGCCAACAACCTGTCGAGAAAATACCGGGTGTTGCTGCAGGCCGACCTTGAGGCCATCGCACCGTACGCAGACCATCCTGCCTATCAGCGCGCGCGCGCCCAACTGGTGAACAAGGCCCTCAAATACGCCGTGGTCGAAGACAAGAAAGAAGCTTGGCGATTGTTGCGCTCGATTCCCTGGCGCCACTTGAACCGAACCAGCTTCAAGCGCCTGAAACGACTGATGTTGCATCGCTAGCCCTCCCTTCGCTTTCAGGCCTCATGCATGAAATTTCTCGAAAAACTCAAACAACGTAAAATCAGAAAGCACCTGAAGCGACTGGAAAAACTCGAAAGAGCACCAGAAAAAATACGCCTGCGCTACCCCAGGTACGAAGTCGGCGTGGGCACCTATGGCATCCCCGAGGTCATGGAGTTTGGCGACAACACGATTCTGAAAGTCGGTTCCTACACCTCAATCGCCGAGGGTGTGAAGGTATTGCTGGGTGGCGGCCATCGAACCGACTGGGTCAGCACCTATCCCTTTCCGTTGATGATTGACGAAGCCCGGGACATTCCCGGTTGTAGCCCGACCAAAGGCGATGTAGTGATCGGCAGCGATTGCTGGATTTGCGCCGACGTCATGATCCTGTCGGGCGTGACCATCGGTCACGGCGCGGTGGTCGCCGCCGGTGCCGTCGTGACCCGCGACGTCGAACCCTATGCGATCGTCGGCGGCAACCCATGCCGCCACATTCGCTGGCGTTTTGATGAGGACGTGCGCCAGGACTTGCTGGCGTCGGCCTGGTGGGACTGGCCGTTGGTGGAAGTCAAAGCGGTGTCGCGGATACTGAGCAGCAACGACATGGACGGCTTTCTGGACTACGTCCGCCAACGCCGCATCGACGCCAGGTAAAAGCGTTTCAACCGCGGCTGAGCATGCCGCGGCCGACTTGCAACGTCTAATGCATCTCGGTAAACGCGAGTTTCACACCGATGGCGATGAGCACCGCGCCCATGGTCCGGTCGAACCAGTGGCCCATGCGCGCGAACCCGGCGCGCACGCGCTGCTGGCTGAACAGCATCGCCACGAGGCAAAACCATACAGCGGTGGCCACCGCCAGATAAATGCCGTAACCCGCTTGCACCGTCAGTGGAGTGTGTGGATTGATCACCACGGTGAACAACGAGAGGAAGAACAGCGTGGCTTTGGGGTTCAGGCCATTGGTCACGAAACCGGAAGTGAAGGCGCCGCGAGCCGTACGCTCGCCGGCTTCCTTGTGCAGCTCGTCCGTCACCGCGCTGGCTGGCCGAGCGCGCAACGCCTTGAAGCCGATGTACAGCAGATAAGCGGCGGCGGCCCATTTCAAGGCGTTGAACAACACGATCGATTGCGACACGATCAGGCCGATGCCGAGCAGCGAGTAACCGACGTGCAGGAAAATGGCCGTGCCGACGCCCAGCGCCGTCCAGGTGCCGGCCCGACGACCGTGGGTCACGCTTTCACGGACCACCACGGCAAAGTCCGGGCCGGGGCTGGCGACGGCCAGCAAATGAATCAGGGCAACGGTCAAGAACTCTGTCCAGTACATGGGAACTCCTTTTGGCCAAGCGTAACTGTTTGTTTCATCTGGTAGGCTCGGCAGATTACGCCTTCAGTTCAATGCACAAAAGGTACAGTTGATGACGAACTCTCGCCGCGCCGTTTTCCTCGACCATCCCTCCCTGGACCTGGGCGATCTCGACCTCAGTCCGTTGCGCGCCTGTTTCAGCGAATTGCAGTTGTTCGCGCAAACCACGCCAGACCAGGTCATCGACCGCCTGAAGGGCGCCACCGTCGCCATCAGCAACAAAATCCTGATCGATGCCGATACCATCGCCGCCAGTCCCGAGCTGAAGCTGATCCTGATCACCGCTACCGGCACCAACAATGTCGACCTCGCGGCAGCCCGTGCCCATGGCATCACCGTATGCAACTGCCAGGGCTATGGCACGCCGTCGGTGGCCCAGCATACGATCATGTTGCTGCTCAATCTGGCGACACGCCTGGCCGACTATCAGAAAGCCGTTGGCGAAGGTCGCTGGCAGCAGGCGAAACAGTTCTGCCTGCTGGACTATCCGATCGTCGAACTGGAAGGCAAATCCCTCGGTTTGCTCGGTCACGGCGAATTGGGCGGCGCGGTCGCACGGCTGGCCGAAGCGTTCGGCATGCGTGTGTTGCTGGGGCAGATTCCGGGACGCCCGGCCCGGCCGGATCGCTTGCCACTGGCTGAACTGCTGCCGCAAATCGACGCGCTGACCCTGCACTGCCCGCTCAACGAACACACCCGCCACTTCATCGGTGCCCGTGAACTTGCATCGATGAAACCCGGCGCCTTCGTGATCAACACCGCTCGCGGTGGCCTGATCGACGAACAGGCCTTGGCCGACGCCTTGCGCAACGGTCATCTGGGCGGCGCGGCCACCGACGTGCTGAGCGTCGAGCCACCGACCGCTGGCAATCCGCTGCTGGCCCATGACATCCCACGGCTGATCGTCACCCCGCACAATGCCTGGGGCAGTCGCGAAGCGCGGCAGCGGATCGTTGGCCAGTTGACCGAAAACGCCCAGGGATATTTCAGCGGTACAGCGCTGCGGGTCGTCAGTTGATAAACTGCGGCACTTTTTTTCCAGGAGCAGAGTATGGATCCGCGCAGTGAAGTACTGCTTCGTCAGGCTGAGTTATTCCAGGGTTCGGTCCTGTTGGCCGGCTTGCCCGCCGACGATCTGCTGGGCCGCCTGCCCGATGCCCATGGCTGGTGCTGGCATGCCGGCGATCAAGCGGCGCTGGATGCGCGGTTTGCCGAGCGCAGCCATTTTGGCGTAACGGTGCCGGAGCACGGGTTCGACGCCGCCGTGGTGTTTCTGCCCAAGTCCAAGGACCTGACCGATTACATCCTCAATGCCGTCGCCTCGCGCCTGGCCGGGCGCGAGGTGTACCTGGTCGGCGAAAAGCGCAGCGGCATCGAGGGCGCGGCCAAGCAGCTGACCCCCTTCGGCAAACCGCGCAAACTCGACAGCGCGCGGCATTGCCAGCTCTGGCAGGTCACCGTGGCCAATGCGCCGCAAGCCAAACCACTGGAAAGCCTGGCCCAGGAATATGAGCTGCCGTTGGCCGAAGGCCCATTGAAAGTCATCAGCCTGCCCGGTGTATTCAGCCACGGCCGACTGGATCGCGGCAGCGCCTTGCTGCTGGAACACCTGGACAAGTTGCCGAGCGGCCACCTGCTGGACTTCGGTTGCGGCGCCGGTGTGTTGGGGGCGGCGGTGAAACGTCGCTATCCGCACAACCTGGTCACTTTGCTTGATGTGGATGCGTTTGCCGCTGCCAGCAGTCGCCTGACTTTGGCTGCCAACGGCCTTGAGGCGGACGTCATTACCGGTGACGGAATCGATGCCGCCCCCATGGGTTTAAGTGCCATTCTGAGCAACCCGCCCTTCCATGTCGGGGTCCATACCGACTATCACGCCACAGAGAACTTGCTGCGAAAAGCGGCCAAACATCTGAAAAATGGTGGCGAACTGCGGCTGGTAGCCAATAGCTTCCTGAAGTATCAGCCGCTGATCGAAGAGCACCTGGGTGTCTGTGCAATCAAGGCTGAAGGGCAAGGTTTCAGGATCTACAGGGCCAAGCGCGGCTGACACTTCTTTTACAAAAAGAGGCTTGCTCAATCGGATTTGCCTAGGCAGAATCCGCTCCGTCCTAGGGGAGTAGTCTCCCACGAGCGCCATGCTCGTCCGGCATACGTCAACATACTTGGTCAACAGACCATGGCGTATGCGACCCCAGCGTCCGCATCAGACGGAACGCAGGGTTTGACAAGACCTATGACACGAACACCTTACCCGGGGCGGGAAGGCTGTACGTGTCATAGCCGTGTCGACCCGCCCCTTAGGAAAACCCTGATGCTGGATTCTCTACTCGTTCCCACCGCAATCGTTGCCTTGGCCGAAATCGGCGACAAGACGCAACTGCTCGCGCTCATTCTGGCTGCCCGTTTTCGCAAACCCTGGCCAATCATCGCCGGCATCGTCGCCGCGACCCTGGCCAACCATGCCGCAGCCGGTGCGGTAGGCGCCTGGTTCGGTAGTTTCTTCTCGGATGCCACGCTGCACTGGATCCTTGCCGCCAGCTTCGCCGCGACGGCGCTGTGGACCCTGGTGCCGGACAAGATGGACGACGACGAAGCCAGCACCGCCCGCAAGTTCGGACCGTTCCTGACGACGTTGATCGCGTTTTTCCTTGCCGAGATGGGGGACAAGACCCAGGTCGCCACCGTGATGCTCGCTGCGCAGTACCCGGAGCTGTGGCTGGTGATCATCGGCACCACCCTCGGCATGCTGATTGCCAACGTGCCGGTGGTGCTGGCGGGTAACTTTGCCGCGGACAAGCTGCCACTGACCTTGATCCGTCGCCTGGCGGCGTCGGCGTTTCTCATCCTGGCCATTGTCGCGGTGTACAAGGCGATGCAGAGCAGTGGGTGGGTTTGACGCGTTTAGTCAGTAGCACCGCGTAATCGTTCTTCGCTGTAGGAGCGAGCGGTGCGGCGATCCTACAGCGAAGGCGTCAGCAGCTGCCCTATATGAACATCAGGATTTCTTGGCCTGCTCGTACAGCGGCATGACCTTAGGAATCGCCGCCTGCAACGAAGCGATACGACTCGACGAAGCCGGGTGAGTGCTCATGAACTCCGGCGGCGAACCTTCCGAGGCCTTGCTCATCTTGTTCCACAGGGTGATCGCGGCATTCGGGTTGTAACCGGCGCGAGCGGCCAGTTCCAGGCCGATCAAGTCCGCCTCGTTTTCATTGGATCGGCTGTTGGGCAAGGTCATGCCGTAGTTAGCCACGGTGTCCGCCAGCGCCAGGCTGTCCTGGCCCAGGCCGAACAAGGCACCTGCACCCTGCTTGGCCATCTCGATACCGTAGGCCTTGGACATCGCTTCCCGACCGTGCTCGCGCAAGGCGTGGGCAATTTCATGGCCCATGATCGCGGCAATTTCATCGTCGGTCAGGCTCAGGCTGTCAATCAGCCCGGTGTAGAAAAAGATCTTGCCGCCAGGCCCGCAGTTGGCATTGAGTTCATCGCTCTTGATCAGATTGACTTCCCACTTCCACTGCGCCGAGTCCGGACGAAATTTCGGCGCCTGGGCAATCAGCCGGTCGGCAATCGCCTGGACGCGCTTGGCGTCGTTACTGGTCTTGTCCAGCACACCTTTGCTGGTCGCCTCGCCCACTGTCTTTTGATAAGACTGGGCGTACATCTGGTTGACCTCATCCGTCGACAACATGCTGAACATGTACTGCTTGCGCTCAACGCCTACAGCGCCACCGCTGGTGGTATTGACCGACTGACAACCGGCGAGCAGCAAACCTGCGCTCAGCGCACACAAAACCAATGTCTTGCTCATCAAAAAACTCCCTGAAAACATGCCGGGTATCCTAGGCGCGGATGGGTATCGACGCCAGATACATCAGACATGCAGACTGATATTTCGGATAAAGCTCCCATCGCTGCGGTAAAAAATTTCACGGCGGGTGAGTCGAGAGCGGCAGCGGGGCGGGTCATAGTCCAAGGCCAGCACAGGCGCCGACTCAACCCGGCGTCAGACACTCCGGCCCATTCAGCTTCGGATCATTCACCATGTTCGCCAGCACCCGCTCGCGCAACGCCGTGGGCTCACCGGCAAGCAGCGCCTGCAACCCATGCAGCGGTGTTTCGGGATTGAGCCACGCTTCCTGCCCCGCTGCGTCGAGAATCAGCGGCCGACGCTGACTCGCCGCCGGCTGGGTGATCACCGCCGTACTCAGCCATACCTGTTCCTGCACCGGATAAGCCTCCCAGATCGCCGCAAAGAACAGCGCCGAGCCCTCTGCCGGGGTCAGCCAGTAGGGGCGTTTGCGGGCGGTGCCGCGCCATTCGTAGAAACCGTTGGCCGGCAGCAGGCAGCGGCGCGACCGCAGGGCCTCGCGGAACATCGGCTGTTCGGCCACGGTTTCGGCGCGGGCATGGGCCGGGGTGCGGGACAGGTCGGTCAACCACGGCGGGGTCAGCCCCCAACGGGCACGGGCCAACTCACGCTGGCCATCACTGCCGGCGCGCAGCATCAACACCGAATCGTTGGGAGAAATATTCCACTGGGCCTGTTGGTCGGCGGGGAAGCCAGGCAGGGCCGCGAAGGCGGGGTTCCAGCGAAACAGGGCATAACGTCCACACATGGGGCCACACAACTCTAGATAAAACGAACACCAGCCTAACAGACCAGGGTGCCGGGAAAACTCTCCGGTTCGTCGCCGGACAGCGGCAGCGCTGCATTGTACGCGGTGATCAGTTCCCTGGCGTAGGCAGCCTGATCGTTATCGACCGACAGCCCCAGCAGGCCGAAGATCGGCAATTCGCCGGTGCCCCCGAGCAAATCTCGCCCCACCAGATGCGCCTCGATGCCCTCGCTGGCCAACATACCTTGCAGCAACTCCCCTTCCATCAGGTTTTCCGGCTCGTAGATTCGCTGCATGGCGCGCCCCTTTTCATTCGTTTTCGCTGTGAACTTCGAGCAACCATTCTTGACCGTCGGTCTGCAGGACAAACGTAATGGGGCGACAACACACCGGACAATCTTCGATATACGTCTGATCGCCGCCGGACAAGTCCAGAACAGCTTCAGCCTCTTCCCCACAATACGGACATTCGTAGCGCTCGGTTTCCAGCATCGCGGTCTCCCAGGTGACTTGTGCGTATAATCGCCGGTCTATTTGCAGGGCTATTTTTGTCTGGCTACTTTTTCAGACCGTGCCCCGTTGGTTTTCGATCAAAACCTTTACTTACCCTAGCCGTTTCCAACAAGAGAGCATGATGGGCGAATTCGATGCCATCCGACCTTACGACGATAGCGAAGTCCCGGCAGTGCTGGATCGGCTGCTTGGTGACAAGGCGTTTCTAGATATCCTCATCCACTTCCGCTTCCCGCGTTATGCCGGTGCCTTCGGCTGGATGCTCAAACCTCTTATAGCTCATCGACTGCGCCGTGAGTTCGCCGGCGTCAATTCGGTGGCCACGTTGCAGGACAAAGTCGAGTTCTACGTCGACCACACCATCGAGCGAGCCACCGACGGCGTGACGTACACCGGTGTCGAGCAGTTCAAGTCCGGCAGCGCCTATCTGTTCATCGCCAACCACCGCGACATCGTGATGGACCCGGCCTTCGTCAACTACGCGGTGTACCACGCAGGCCTGCCGACACCCCGCATCGCGATTGGCGACAACCTGCTGCAAAAGCCCTTCGTCAGCGACCTGATGCGCCTGAACAAGAGCTTCATCGTGCACCGTTCGATCAGCGGTCGGCGCGAAAAGATGGCGGCCTACCAACTGCTGTCGGCCTACATCAACCACTCTATCCGTAACGATTGCGCGTCGATCTGGATCGCCCAGGCCGAAGGTCGCGCCAAGGACGGCGACGATCGCACCGAATCGGCGATCCTCAAGATGTTCCACATGAGCCGCAAGGACGAGCCCTTCGGCGAAGTCATCCGTTCGCTGAACGTCACTCCGGTGTCGATCAGCTACGAGTACGACCCGTGCGACCAGGCCAAGGCTCGCGAGCTGTTCATCCGCGCCACGACTGGCAGCTACACCAAGGTGCCGGGCGAGGACGACGTGAGCATCGCCAAGGGCATCACCGGCTACAAGGGCCGCGTCCATGTGAACTTCGCCGCGCCGATCACTCAGCTGTTCGAAGACACCAAGCAATTGGCGATCGAGATGGACAAGCAGATTCTCGGCGGCTACCGGTTATTCCCGGTGCATTACCTGGCCTATGCGCAGTGGAAAGACGCCGACCCGCAATTGCAGGTGCCGAAAGCCACCGAGGTGTTCACGGCCGACGAACTGGCCAAGGCGCAGGAGGAATGGCAGCGACGCCTGGAGGCATGCCCGGAAGAACATCGCCCGTTCCTGGTGCTGCAATATGCGATGCCGGTGCGCAATCAGTACCGGGTCAAGGCGGGATTGCCTTTGTAAGGTAACGGCTTGATACGACAACGGCGCCCTCGGGCGCCGTTTTCTTTATCCGGGATCTTGTGCTTTAACGATCTAGACCTGTGTGCTGATCCACGACACCAACAGCGCCAACCCCAGGCAGGCGAAACCGAAGCGGTAGAAAAACCGGTTCATGCGCAAGGTCGCCCAATCCAGATCGGGCTCTTCGCCAGGACGACGCTGGCGTTGCGCGTCGATGCTCGCCAGCGCACGCTGCTCACGACGACGGGTCGCATGCAGCAGCCAGCTGCCAGGGAAGGCAAACAGCAAGGCCAGCAGGTTGATCAATTTGGCGGGATGGGCGGTAAACAGCGTCATCAAATGCAGCGACATCACAAACCTCGGAAAAAACAGCTGTGGCAGGCGCCGAACCGACGACCGCGGCGCGGATTCTACCGAATGCCCCCCTGCGGCGGCGCCCTTTGCGACAAATAACGCACCATTTGGCAGATTGCTGTCCAGCGTCAGCCTGTCGTGCGCTACCCGCCGAACCCAACACCGCCCCCCTGTAGGAGCTGGCTTGCCAGCGAAGGCGATCTCAAGATCACCGCAAATCCAGCACCCCCTTCGCCAGCAAGCCGACTCCTACGGCGAAAGGGAGTGTCAGTCAGCATCATTGCTGGCTGTGACGACGCCTTCGCTGGCAAGCCAGCTCCTACAGGGGGGGATCGCGTTATTCGTTGAGAATCTGGCCAATCGTCGGATCCTTGAACAGACGCGTCAACGCATCGCTCAACACATCACTGACCAGCTTGGTATTGGTTTCCTGATTGGGCGCCATACCGAAACGCTGGTCCAGGGAGGCACCGTAGCGGCCGCTGTAACGGCGGTTGGCGTTCTGCACATCGGAGCGGAAGGTCGCGCCAATGGTCGCCTCGGTCACGTACAGGCCTTCCTTGGGCGATTGGTATTTAAGCTCCGCCAGGGTCACGGTCAGTTGCGGCGCGTTCATCGCGTTGGACGTCGGGGTAAAGCCCAGCAAACGCACGGCCGCTTCGGCCTGGGCCTGCAATTTCGGCAGAATCTGCGCGCCCTGCACGGTGATCGCACTGGTCTCGGGATACAAGCCCCCGCGGGTGCCCAGGGTTGGCGACGGACGACCATCCACCACGCGCACCACCACCGGCTGGCCACGGCCGACCGGTGCCAACTGCGTCGTCAGCTTGGGTTCCGGATTCAGTTGTTGCGGGCTGTGGGCGCAGCCGACCAGGGTCAAACTGGTCACAGTCATCAAACCGAACAACAGGCGTTGCAACATGCTCTTCTCTCCAGAATTCAGGCACAAACAAGCCCGCAGTATAGCGGTGCGCCACTGCAGCGAACCAGCGCAACCATTACGGAAGAGTCCCACACACTTTTCAGACCGCGACACCTGTCACACACCTGTCACCGCTCATACACTTTCGCGTCACGACTCAATGCCAATCTTCACAGCAGTCCCCCAAGGTACTTCGCCATGCGTTATCTCATCTCGCTGTTCGCCCCACGCCCGCTGCATCGCTGCTTCGCCCTGCTCGACCGCAATGGCCACTGCCAGGCATTCAAGCAGTGCAGCCTCCAGCCCATGGGCGATGGCTGGGTCGAAATCGAAGAAATCCGCCTCAACTGGCTGCACCATCCCCTGCCCGCCAATGCCCGCATCAACCAGCGCCAACCACGCGCGCGAGTGCAACATCTGTTGACCACCTGACCGAACGCCTAATAAAACTGATCAAACTCGACCATCTCCCTGCGTTTCTTCGCTACAATCTCCCCCCGATTATAAGGACGTCTCCTGATCGGGCCTCGCAGCATCGTCAATACCCAGGTATTGGCACCCCGCACCGCCCACAGAGAGCCGCCCACACAGATCGAGTGAAGCTGGCGTGCTTGCTGTTCCCTTAAGCAATACCCCACTTTTCGCGAATCTGCAGAGCTGTCATTACGCTCGGTCACTGAGCTGTTTGCCCGTTTTGACTGTCATGTATTGCATGGCGGCCATCCATCCGGGCACGGTGCCAGGCTGGGACAGCCCTTTTTGAGGTTCACGTCTTCAAAAGAGCGTGAAAAAAACGGGTTTTCACAACTTCACAAGAGTGTGGCGAGCAAATGAATAGTTTTGCGTCTGAATATGCACCATTAGCGTCTGAAACAGCCCAACGACACAGGACCGAGTATTCCTCGAACACCGGAGCCTGAAGCCTGTCCGCTACGGATTTGGTTGCACAAACGGATGTATCGACCATAAGTCGAATTGCCAGCCGCGCGCTGAAGTGAGTTCATGTAGCTCTTTTGGGCCCGGTCGGTAGCGTCCGTCGAAGTTGCGAAAAATTGCGAAGATTCGGACATGGCGATCCTGCCATGGTACTTGGGGCATCACTGACACGCCCCGGAACACCTGGCAGCCATGCCGACAATTTGGTGCTGCAGATTTTGGAGACGCGTTAAATGGCGCATAACGAAGCAGTCGACGTAGTACTGGTTGGGGCCGGCATCATGAGTGCCACCCTGGCGGTACTGCTCAAAGAGCTCGACCCCGCGATCAAGCTGGAAGTCGTCGAGCTGATGGATTCCGGTGCCGCGGAGAGTTCAAACCCGTGGAACAACGCCGGGACCGGCCACGCCGGGCTGTGCGAGCTCAACTACACGCCACAGGCCGCCGACGGCACCGTCGACATCAAGAAAGCCGTGCACATCAATACCCAGTTCGAGGTGTCGAAGCAGTTCTGGACCTACCTGACCAAAAAAGGCACCTTCGGTTCGTCCAAGACCTTCATCAGCCCGGTGCCGCACCTGAGCTTCGTCCAGGGTGACGCTGGCGTTTCCTTCCTCAAGGAACGTTTCGAGGTGATGAGCAAGCATCACGCCTTCGCAGACATGGAATACACCGAAGACAAGGCCACCATGGCCGAGTGGATGCCGCTGATGATGCCCGGCCGGCCGGCCGACGAAGTCGTCGCCGCCACTCGCGTCATCAATGGCACCGACGTCAACTTCGGCGCCCTGACCAATCAATTGCTCGCGCACCTGACCAGCGCACCCGATGCCCAGGTCAAGTACTGCAAGCGCGTCACCGGCCTGAAGCGTAACGGCAGCGGCTGGACCGTCAGCATCAAGGACGTCAACAGCGGCAACACCCGCGAAGTCGATGCCAAATTCGTCTTCCTCGGCGCCGGTGGCGCGGCCCTGCCGCTGTTGCAGGCTTCGGGCATCGAAGAAAGCAAAGGCTTCGGCGGCTTCCCGATCAGCGGCCAGTGGCTGCGTTGCGACAACCCGGAAGTGGTCAAGCACCACCAGGCCAAGGTCTACAGCCAGGCTGCAGTCGGTTCGCCACCAATGTCGGTGCCGCACCTGGACACCCGTGTGGTCGACGGCAAGAAGTCCCTGCTGTTCGGGCCTTACGCCGGGTTCACCACCAAGTTCCTCAAGCACGGCTCCTTCATGGACCTGCCGATGTCGGTTCGCGCCGGCAACATCGGCCCGATGCTGGCCGTGGCGAAAAACAACATGGACCTGACCAAGTACCTGGTCAGCGAAGTCATGCAGTCGATGGAGCAGCGCCTGGAATCCCTGCGTCGCTTCTACCCTCAGGCGAAAGCCGAAGACTGGCGCCTGGAAGTGGCTGGCCAACGGGTGCAAATCATCAAGAAAGATCCGAAAAAGGGCGGCGTCCTGCAGTTCGGTACCGAACTGGTCGCGGCCAAGGACGGTTCCCTGGCGGCACTGCTCGGCGCTTCGCCTGGTGCTTCGGTGACGGTTTCGATCATGCTCGAGCTGATCGAAAAATGTTTCCCGAACAAAGCCTCCAGCGAATGGGCTGCCAAACTGGCGGAAATCTTCCCGGCCCGGGAAAAAGTTCTGGAAACCGATGCCGCGCTGTATCGCAAGATCAATGTGCAGAACAACATCGCACTGGAACTGGTTGAAGCCAGCAGCGAGACCGAAAGCTACGCTTGATTCGGCAGCATGAAAAACGCCCCGTTTTCATTGAAAACGGGGCGTTTTTTTGTGCCTCTGTAGGAGCCAGGCTTGCCGGCGAAAGCGATCTCACGGACGCCTTCGCCGGCAAGCCTGGCTCCTACAGGTAATGGTTAACCGCGAGCCTTGGCGATCAACTCGATGTACTCGGCCGCATTGCGCTGATCCTTGATCAGGGCAACGAAGTCATTGCCGTGCTCATCCTTGCCGTCCAGATCCAGGCCGGCTTCGACGAAGAACGTCAGAAAACGCTCGAAATCATCGATACGCAGGCCGCGATAAGCCTTGATCAGCTTGTGCAGCGACGGCGAAGTGGCGTCGACCGGCTCAAAATCGAGGAACAGTTTGATCTGCGCATCGCCGATCTCGTCACCAATCACTTGCTTCTTATCTTTACGCATTGCCGACTCCAGCTCGCAGACATTTTCACGGGCGGGCAGTTTACCCCCCACTTGCCGCCGGGCTCAACGCGGACGAACGCCACCGGTGTGCAGATCGGCCCAGACATGGCCGTTGGCGTAGCTGAGGAACTGGCAATACACCGTGTCATTGCGCAACAGGTCGATGACCACGCGGTACTGGGCCATCGGGTAAAACAGCGTCAGGGTTTTGCTCTTGTCGTCGTAGACCGGCTTTTTCAGGCTTTTGCTTTCGCCATCGAAGTTGACCAGCACCTGGGTGATGGTCGCGCCCTTGTTCAAGGGTTTGCCCTTGAGGCGGATCAGCAACGGGGAAGTGACCGGAATCGGTTGTTGATTGGACTGGCGCTGGCTGCCCACCACCACGGCGTAGTCGGTGACCTGCAGCAGTTGTTGCTGCTCGGGAGCCGCGTCACGCAGGGTCAGGTCATCCGGGGGCAGGAACTGCGCGTGCATCGGCGCCGGGGCGGCGGCCAGGGGTAGACTGAGGGTCAGCAACAAGGCGGCGCAGCTGCGGGTCAAAAGGCTCATTACAGGCTCCGGAGGGCGGGGCCGAGCACTCTATCACGCAGATTCAAAGGTGGATCGGTGAACACGGATCCCCTGTAGGAGCTGGCTTGCCAGCGAAGGCGGTGTGTCAGCTGCATGGATGCCGGCTGATATGACGCCTTCGCTGGCAAGCCAGCTCCTACAGGGGGGGGGTGAAGCTCAATCGAACTGCGCGCGCATCCACGCCTGATACTCGGCAACCCCCGGCTCACCTTCGCGGGGCGCCCACTGAGCAAGCTCACCCTCACCGACCGGGCGATAAGGACCGGCCTTGCACTCGAACATCAGGCTGTCAGCTTCCAGCACCACCAGGCCATGAAACACGCCCGCGGGCAGGTCCACGCCGACACAGTCGCCACCGGCCTGCAGGATTTGTTTGCGCACCACCACGCCGGACTCATCGAAAATCAACAGGCCAAGCCGCCCCTTGAGGACCAGCAAGGTTTCAGCCTTGTTATCGCCCAGGTGACGGTGAGGCGGGATGTAGGTGTTCGGCTGCAACCCTACGGCCATCCGGTGACAGGCATCTTCCATCTGATGGAAGTTGTGATGCTGCCGCCCGCGCGGATTAGCCGCCGCTTTCTCGGCCAATCCAGTGAACAGGTTTTGATCAAGAAAACTCGGCGTGGTCATGTGCTTACATTCCTTTAACCGCAAAAATCCCGTTGGCGTTACGCCAGTAGCCTTTGTAGTCCATGCCATAACCGAAGATGTAACGGTCGATGCACGGCAGGCCGACGAAATCGGCTTTCAGGTCCGGACGGGCCTTGCGGTCGTGGTCCTTGTCGATCAGCACGGCGGTGTGCACTTTGCGCGCGCCGGCGTGTTTGCAGAAGTCGATGATCGCGCCCAGGGTGTGACCTTCGTCGAGGATGTCGTCGATGATCAGCACGTCGCGATCGATGAACGAGACTTCCGGCTTGGCCTTCCAGAACAGGTCGCCGCCGCTGGTTTCGTTGCGATAACGGGTGGCGTGCAGGTAGGACGCTTCCAGCGGGAACTGCAAATGGGTGAGCAGCTTGCCGGCGAAAATCAGCCCGCCGTTCATCACACAGAACACCACCGGATTGCTATCAGCCAGCTGGTCGTTGATGTGTGCACCGACGCGGGCGATGGCCGCCTCGACTTCAGCTTCGGTGTACAGGCAGTCAGCCTCTCGCATGATTTGACGGATATGCTCGAGATCAGCGGACATGGCGCTCTCCAGGGGGTTTGGGGGGAGTGACGGATTCGGAAAAGCGGGCAAAGGTACGCATCAAGCGAGGCCAGATCAAGCCTTTGTGGACTAACGTACTCTATGTCTATAGGACAACACCCTCGGATAGATTAATCTAGGCCGGTTTTTTTGCCCGCCGCCGGAGCCTTTCCCATGCCCATCCTCGAGATCCGCCATCCGCTGATCCGTCATAAACTCGGCCTGATGCGCCGCGCCGACATCAGCACCAAGAATTTCCGTGAGCTCGCTCAGGAAGTCGGTGCCCTGCTGACTTACGAAGCCACCAAAGACCTGCCGCTGGAAACCTACGATATCGAAGGTTGGGCCGGCACTGTGTCGGTCGAGAAGATCGCCGGCAAGAAAATTACCGTGGTGCCGATCCTGCGCGCCGGTATCGGCATGCTCGAAGGCGTGCTCAGCCTGATCCCGGGCGCCAAAGTCAGCGCCGTGGGCGTGGCCCGCAACGAACAAACCCTGCAGGCTCATACCTACCTGGAAAAGCTGGTGCCGGAAATCAACGAACGCCTGGCGATGATCATCGACCCGATGCTCGCCACCGGCAGTTCCATGGTCGCCACCATCGACCTGCTGAAGAAGGCCGGTTGCCGCGACATTCGCGCCATGGTGCTGGTCGCGGCGCCAGAAGGCATCGCCGCCGTGGAGAAGGCTCACCCGGACGTGACCATCTACACCGCCTCCATTGATCAAAAATTGAACGAACACGGTTACATCATTCCAGGCCTGGGCGATGCCGGTGACAAGATCTTCGGTACCAAGCAGAAGGACGCGTGACCATGCAGGATGAGTTCAACGATCCGCTCTGGCGCACGGTGCTGTCTGGTGCCCAGATGCTGTTCGTGGCGTTCGGTGCGCTGGTGTTGATGCCGCTGATTACCGGCCTCGATCCGAACGTGGCACTGTTCACTGCAGGCCTGGGGACGATTCTGTTCCAGATCGTCACCGGGCGTCAGGTGCCCGTGTTCCTGGCGTCGAGCTTTGCCTTTATCACCCCGATCATTCTCGCCAAGGGCCAATTCGGCCTCGCGGCGACCATGGGCGGTGTGATGGCGGCAGGCTTCGTCTATACCTTCCTCGGCCTGGCCGTGAAAATCAAAGGCACAGGTTTCATCGACCGCTTGCTGCCACCGGTGGTGATTGGCCCGGTCATCATCTCCATCGGCCTGGCCATGGCGCCGATTGCCGCGAACATGGCGATGGGCAAGGCGGAAGACGGCACCGAGCTGATTCATTACCAGACGGCGATGTTGATCTCGATGCCGGCGTTGCTGACCACCCTGATTGTCGCGGTGTTCGGCAAAGGCATTTTTCGCCTGGTGCCGATCATCTCCGGCGTGCTGGTGGGCTTCGCGATGGCGTTCTATTTCGGTGTGGTCGATACCGCGAAGATCGCCGCAGCCCCCTGGCTTGCGATTCCGCACTTCACCGCGCCGGAATTCAACTGGCAGGCGATTCTGTTCATCATTCCGGTGGCGTTGGCTCCAGCTATCGAGCATATCGGCGGCGTGATTGCCGTGGGCAGCGTCACCGGTCGCGATTACCTGAAGAAGCCCGGCCTGCACCGTACCCTGCTCGGTGACGGGATTGCGACCACCGCAGCCGGCCTGTTCGGTGGTCCGCCCAACACCACGTACGCCGAAGTGACGGGCGCGGTGATGCTGACCAAGAACTACAACCCGAAAATCATGACCTGGGCGGCGATCTTTGCCATCAGCCTGGCGTTCGTCGGCAAATTCGGTGCGCTGCTGCAAAGCATCCCGGTGCCCGTGATGGGGGGGATTCTGTGCCTGTTGTTTGGCTCGATCGCGGCGGTGGGGATGAACACGTTGATTCGCCATAAAATCGACCTGAGCGAGGCGCGCAACCTGGTGATTGTCTCGGTAACCCTGGTATTCGGGATTGGCGGCGTGCTGGTCGGCACCGGCACTGGCCCGGACGACTTCGGCCTCAAAGGCATTGCGCTGTGCGCGGTGACGGCGATTGCCCTGAATTTGTTGCTGCCGGGTAATGACAGCTGGAAGCACAAGAAGGCGGGTGAGTCGTTGTTGTAAGCCTGGGGTTTTTGTTGCTGCTTCAGACGCCTTCGCCGGCAAGCCGGCTCCTACAGGTTTTGTGTCGATCACGCGACCTGTGTAGGAGCCGGCTTGCCGGCGAAGCTTTTACAGCGCCAACGGCGCCCTCTCACATAACGTGTTCAACGCCCGCGCCCACTGCGGATCATCATTCAGGCACGGCACCAGCACCAACTCCTCCCCTCCCGCCTCGCGGAATTGCTCCTTGCCGCGATCACCGATCTCTTCCAGCGTCTCGATGCAATCGGCGACAAACGCCGGGCACATCACCAACACTTTTTTCACGCCCATGCCAGCCAGCTCATCAAGGCGCGCTTCGGTGTAGGGTTCGATCCACTTGGCCCGGCCCAGCCGCGACTGGAACGACACCGACCACTTGCCGTCCGGCAGCCCCATGCGTTTGGCAAACTCGGCTGCCGTGCGCAGGCACTGCCCGCGATAACAGGTCGCGAGCACTTCCGGTGGCGCACAGGCGCAGCAATCGCCGCCGCCCTCGAAACAGTGACCGGGGTTGAGTTTTTTCAGGTGCCGCTCGGGCAAGCCATGGAAGCTCAACAACAAGTGATCGAAATCCTCCTGCAAATGCGGCTTGGCACTCGCTACCAGCGCGTCCAGGTATTCCGGCTGGTCGTAGAACGGCTGAAGAATCGCGAACTGCACATCGAGGTTGTGCTCACGCACGACCCTTTTGGCTTCTTCGATCACCGTGGTCACCGTGCTGTCGGCGAACTGCGGGTACAGAGGCGCCAAGGTAATGCGTTTAATCCCCTGCCCCGCCATGCGCACCAGCGTCGACTCGATCGACGGCTCGCCATAGCGCATCGCCAGTTCCACCGGACCGTGGATCCATTGCGCGGTCATGGCCTGTTGCAGGCGACGGCTGAGCACCACCAGCGGCGAGCCTTCCTCCCACCAGATCGAGGCATAGGCGTGGGCCGATTGCTCCGGGCGCTTGAACAGGATCAGCGATACCAGCAACCGTCGTACCGGCCATGGCAAGTCGATCACATAAGGGTCCATCAGAAATTGATTGAGATAACTGCGCACATCGGCCACCGAAGTGGAGGCAGGCGAGCCCAGGTTGACCAGAAGCAATGCGTGATCGGTCATGCAACGTCCTATTTCAAAGGCGGCTGGACAGGTCGTCCAGAGCCGCGCGCAAATCAGTGAACCGGAAAGTGAATCCCGCTTGCAGCAAGCGAGCCGGTACGGCCTTCTGGCCACCAAGCAACAGCAATGACAACTCGCCCAGACACACTTTTAAAGCCAGGGCCGGCATCGGCATGAACGTCGGGCGATGCAACACGCTGCCCAGCGCCTTGGCAAACTCACGATTGCGCACCGGCTGGGGCGCGCAGGCATTATAAGGACCGCTGGCGTCTTCGCGATGCAGAAGAAAATCAATCAGGGCGATTTGATCGTTGATATGAATCCACGGCATCCATTGGCGACCGTTGCCGATCGGCCCGCCCAGCCCCAGTTTGAACGGCAGCAGCAGCCGCGACAAAAAGCCGCCCTCGGCCGACAACACCAGCCCGGTACGGATAAGGATCACGCGAATGCCCATGGCTTCGGCACGCTGCGCGGTTTCCTCCCAGGCGATGCACAACTGACTGGCGAAATCATCGATGACCGGGGGCGATTCCTCGGTCAGTTCCCGTTCGCCACCGTCGCCATACCAGCCAACGGCGGAGCCCGAGATCAATACCTGGGGTTTCTGTTCGCGGCTGTCGAGCCAGGCCAGCAAGGTTTCGGTCAGCGTGATCCGGCTGCTCCAGAGCAGCGCTTTGCGTTTGGAGGTCCAGGGCCGGTCGGCAATCGGTGCACCCGCCAGATTGATAACGGCATCGACGGTTTCTTGCCCGAGGTCTTCGAACAATGCGACGCCGCGCACCTGTGGTCCGCAAATTTTTGCGACTTTTTCCGGTGTGCGACTCAACACAGTCAAACGATGGCCCTGACTCAACCAGTGTCGACAGAGTTGACGTCCTATCAAACCAGTACCGCCGGTCAGCAATATGTGCATGACTTCTTCCTCGCGTGGCGTTTAACCCTGATCACTAGTCTATTTTTATAAGCAGGGATCTTTGGTATCGGGCAGGCTCTATGTTTAACAATAGGCCAAGCCGTCAGAACGAGAACGCTAAAAGTTATACCAAAAAACAATATTGTACAGGTTTAAACCCCGGCGTAGTCTGTACAGAAAGGTAAACGAGGCCCCTATGACTGTACCTATCGCAATCATCGGCACCGGCATCGCCGGACTGTCAGCCGCCCAGGCCCTTACGGAGGCCGGGCATGTCGTGCAACTTTTCGATAAAAGCCGCGGCAGTGGCGGACGCATGTCGAGCAAACGCAGCGATGCGGGTGCCCTGGACTTGGGCGCGCAGTATTTTACCGCGCGCGATCGCCGCTTCGTCACGGAAGTCCAGCGTTGGCAAGCCAACGGCTGGGTCGCCGAGTGGACGCCGCAGCTCTACACCTACCACGGCGGCCAGCTCAACCTGTCGCCGGACGAACAGACCCGCTGGGTCGGTACGCCACGCATGAGCGCCATCACCCGCGGCCTGCTTGGCGATCTGGAAGTGCAGTTCGCCTGCCGGATCACGGAGGTCTATCGCGGCGAAGAGCACTGGCATCTGCAAGACGCCGAAGGCTTCACCCACGGCCCGTTCGGCCATGTGGTGATCGCCACGCCAGCGCCGCAGGCCACCGCGCTGCTGGCCTCCGCGCCGAAGCTCGCCGGGGCGGCCGCAGGGGTGAAGATGGACCCGACCTGGGCTGTCGCCCTGGCCTTCGAAACGCCGTTGGATACGCCCATGGAAGGCTGTTTCGTGCAGGACAGCCCACTCGACTGGCTGGCCCGCAATCGCAGCAAACCCGGGCGCGACAACACCCTGGACACCTGGGTCCTGCATGCCACCAGTGCCTGGAGCCGGCAGCATATCGACCTGTCGAAGGAAGCGGTGATCGAGCAGCTGCATGGCGCGTTCGCTGAACTGTTGCACGACGCCATGCCCGCTCCAACCTTCAGCCTTGCCCATCGCTGGCTCTACGCCCGCCCCGCCAGCAGCCATGAATGGGGTGTGCTGGCCGATGCCGACTTGGGCCTCTATGTGTGCGGCGACTGGTGCCTGTCCGGGCGTGTGGAAGGTGCCTGGCTCAGCGGTCAGGAAGCCGCCCGCCGCTTGCATGCACATTTACAGTAGGAGGATAGCGTTAGCGCGGAATACTTGTACAAATAATTTGACTTGTACACCTTTGAATCTATGATCAAGTCATGTTGTACAGAACAGGAGTTCTGTACAGGTCTGGATTCGAGGTGCCCCGATGTCCCATCCCACCGTTAAACCGAAAATCGCCATCAGCGCCTGCCTGATGGGTGCCGAGGTGCGCTTCAATGGCGGGCACAAGCAGTCGCGGCTGTGCAGCCAGACCCTCACCGATTACTTCGATTTCGTCCCGGTGTGTCCGGAAGTTGCCATCGGCCTGGGCATCCCGCGCCAACCCATCCGCCTGGTGGGTAGCCCCGAACAACCCGATGCCATCGGCTCAGTCGATCCTGCGATCAACGTCACGCGGCCACTGGCTGAATATGGCCAGAAAATGGCGGCCGAGCTCAGCGATATCTGCGGCTACATCTTCATGCAGAAATCGCCGTCATGCGGCCTGGAACGGGTCAAGGTCTACCACGCCAACGGCGTGCCGGTGGACGGCGGTGGGCGCGGCATCTACGCCCAGGCCTTTTGCGCTTTGCATCCGGATTTACCGGTGGAAGAAGAAGGTCGACTCAACGATCCGGTGTTGCGGGAAAACTTCCTGACCCGCGTATTCGCCTACAGCGCCTGGCAGCAATTGCACCAAGCAGGCCTGACCCGCCGCGGCCTCACAGACTTTCACTCGCGCTACAAATACCTGCTGATGGCCCACAACCCGGTGCACTACAAAATCCTCGGCCATCTGCTGGGCAACATGGGCCGCAGCGATCCCCGGGAACTGGGTCCACGCTATTTCAGCGAACTGATGGCCGCCTTGAAGAAATGCGCCACGCGCCGCACCCATACCAATGTCCTGCAGCACATCAGTGGTTACCTGAAACAGGCGATCAGCGCCGAAGACAAGCAGGAAGTGCAGCACGTCATCGGCCAGTACCGCCAAGGCATCGTGCCGCTGGTGGTGCCGTTGACCCTGCTCAAACATTATTTTCGCCAGCATCCGGATCCGTACATCGCGCAGCAGGTTTACCTGCAGCCGCACCCGGAAAATCTCAGCCTGCGAAACGCGATCTGATGAAAACCCCACTCGACGCCAGCGCCAGCGCAGGCGTGGGCGCCGACTTCGCGAAGGCCCTCGATGACGGCTGGTTGCCCATTCGTGAAGTGGCCCGCCAGACCGGCGTCAACGCCGTGACCTTGCGCGCCTGGGAACGGCGTTATGGCCTGATCGTGCCGCAACGTACGCCCAAGGGTCACCGGCTGTTCCGCGCCGAACATGTTCAACGCATCCTGACGATTCTGACCTGGCTCGATCGCGGCGTTGCCGTCAGCCAGGTCAAGCAACTGCTCGACACCCCACAGGCCTTGACCGAATCGGTCGAAAACGATTGGCATGTGCTGCGCCACACCCTGCTGCACGCAATGACCCAACTGAACGAACGTACCCTCGACGACACCGTCAACCAGGCCATGGCGCTGTACCCACCGCGAATCGTGTGCGAACAACTGCTGATGCCGTTGCTGGCGGAACTGGAACAACGTTGGCAAGGCCAGTTCGGCGCACAGATGGAACGGGTGTTTTTCTTTTCCTGGCTACGCAGCAAATTCGGCGCCCGCATCTACCATAACAACCGTCAGTTGCGCAGTGCGCCGCTGCTGTTGATCAATCACTCGGACCTGCCGCTGGAGCCCCACCTGTGGCTCACCGCCTGGTTGATCAGCAGCGCCGATTGTCCGGTGGAGGTGTTCGACTGGCCACTCCCCGCCGGCGAGCTCGCGCTGGCGGTCGATCACCTGAAAGCACGGGGCGTGCTGCTGTATTCCAGCAAAGCCATGAACCTTTCACAGCTGACGAAACTTTTGAATAGCGTCAGTTGCCCAAAAATGATTGCAGGACCCACGGTGTGCATCCACCACACCGAGTTGTCCGCTAGAGCCACCGAGATCACTGACTTGTTCCTGGCCGAAGATCCGTTATCGGCTCACCAGGACCTGGTCCGGCGTGGGCTCATTTAATTGTTACCCTTGGATACCACCATGCAATTGATCTGGCTGCGCAGCGACTTGCGCCTACATGACAACACCGCCCTCTCGGCCGCCGCCGCACGGGGTCCGAGCTTGGCTGTGTTCCTGCTGAGCCCGGAACAATGGCGCGAGCACGACGATGCGCCGTGCAAAGTGGACTTCTGGCTGCGCAACCTGAGCGAATTAAGCCGCGCGCTGAACGAACTGAACATTCCCCTGCTGATCCGCCATGCACCACGCTGGGATGACGCGCCGAATGTTTTGCTCGAGCTTTGTCGGCAGTTGGCGATTGAAGCCGTGCACGTCAACGAGGAATACGGCATTCATGAAACCCGCCGGGACCTGGCGGTGGCTGACGCGCTGAAGACCCAGGGTATTGAGTTTCACCGCTATCTCGACCAGCTGCTGTTCAAGCCCGGGAGTGTCCTGACCAGGACCGGCACGTATTTCCAGGTGTTCAGCCAGTTCCGAAAGGTTTGCCATGAACGGCTGCATCATGCGCTTCCCGGCCTGGTGAACGCCCCAAAAGTGCAAGCGCCATTGAGCATCGAACCGGACAAGATCCCCGCCAACATCGAGGGTTTCGAAACGCCCGGCGACAACTTGCGCGCCCTCTGGCCGGCCGGTGAAGGCGAAGCCCGGCGCCGCCTCGACACTTTTACCGACACCCAGATCGACTACTACCAAAGCGAGCGGGACTTCCCGGCCAAACCCGGCACCAGTCAATTGTCGGCCTATCTCGCGGCCGGCGTGATATCTCCTCGCCAATGCCTGCATGCGGCCCTGCAAAGCAATCAAGGTGAGTTCGACAGCGGCAACGTGGGCGCCGTCACCTGGATCAATGAGTTGTTGTGGCGCGAATTCTACAAACACATATTGGTGGGCTACCCACGAGTGTCCCGTCACCGCGCCTTCCGCCCGGAAACCGAAGCCCTGGCCTGGCGCGATGCGCCTGAAGAACTCCTGGCCTGGCAGCAAGCCCGCACCGGCCTGCCCATCATCGATGCGGCCATGCGCCAATTGCTTGAAACCGGCTGGATGCACAACCGTCTGCGGATGGTAGTGGCCATGTTTCTGACCAAGAACCTGCTGATCGACTGGCGTGAAGGCGAACGCTTTTTCATGCGCCACCTGATCGATGGCGACCTGGCGGCTAACAACGGCGGCTGGCAGTGGAGTTCGTCCACCGGCACCGACTCGGCCCCCTATTTCCGGATTTTCAACCCGTTGAGCCAGTCGGTAAAATTTGATGCCGAGGGCGTATTCATCAAGCACTGGCTGCCGGAACTGGCCGGACTGAGCAAAAAAGAAGTGCACAACCCGGTAAACCTCGGAGGGCTATTTGGTGTGTCAGGTTATCCGTCGCCGATCGTCAATCTTAGTGAGTCGCGCACGCGAGCGCTGGTGGCGTTCAAGAATCTGCCGTCGCGGCAGAACGCAGGAGGCGGGGATGAGTGATTTCCTGCGCGAGACAGTACATTGCCACCGGGATTACTTCGATGCCCGGGCACTATCTAATGAACATCTACCCGTATTTTGGGCCAGTCGTGTGCCTGGCTGAAAAGGAGCATGGGATGAGCGTTACACTTCCACGTCGCTTTTGGCTGACTGGCGCCAGCAACGGCATTGGCGCGGCGTTGGCCGAAGAAATACTGAAAACCGGCGCCCACCTGGCTGTCAGTTCACGTTCGGCGGCACCATTGAAGGTCTTGGCCAAGCGCTATCCAGGACAGGTGATGGTGGTGGCCGGCGACCTGACCAACGGCCAGACCGTGCGTGAAATCGGTGAGCGGATTGCCCAGGAGTGGGGCTCGCTGGATTCGGTGATCCTGAATGCCGGCACTTGCGAGTATGTCGACGCCAGGCAGCTGGATGCTTCAATCATCGAGCACGTCGTACGCACCAACCTGCTCGCCAGCAGTTATTGCATCGAAGCTGCCGTGCCCTTGCTGCGAGCCGGAACTGCGCCGCATATGGTGGGAATGGCCAGCTCGGCAACCTATCTGCCGCTGCCCCGGGCCGAAGCCTATGGCACTTCGAAAGCCGGCCTGCGTTACTTGTTCGAGTCCTTGCGCCGCGATCTGGCTCCGGACGGCATCGAAGTCACCATGGTCAGCCCAGGCTTCGTCGACACACCGCCGGCCGCGAACAACGACGTGCCGCCCCCCCTCGCCTGGCCTGTGGATAAAGCCGCTCGGCATATCTTCGAAGAACTCAGGCGCCGTCCCCCGGAGATCGCCCTGCCTGCGCTGTTCATGGCCGCCCTCTGGCCGCTGTCGAAAATGCCCGACAGCGCAAAACTGGCAATCGGTAAACGCATGGTACGTGGCCAGCCGCCGATCAAGGATCAGCCGTGAAGATCGCCATCGTCGGCAGCGGCATTTCGGGGCTGACCAGCGCTTATCTGCTCAACCGCAGCCACGAGATCAGCCTGTTCGAGGCCAGCGACCGGGTCGGCGGTCATACCCATACCCTGGACGTGACTGTCGATGGCCAAAGCTACCGGGTGGACACCGGTTTCATGGCGTTCAACGACTGGGCCTATCCGAATTTCATTCGCCTGCTGGGTCAACTGGGCGTGGCGTTCAAGCCGACGCCAATGAGCTTTTCGGTCACCGACCCCGATACCGGCCTCTGGTACAACAGCAACAACCTCAACAGCCTGTTTTCCCAGCGCCGCAATCTGTTGTCGCCGGGATTCTGGGGCATGCTGCGGGACATCTCGCGCTTTAATAAAGCGGCACAGCTCGACCTGATCGAAGGGCGAATCGCGGCAGACACCACGCTGGACGACTATTTCAAAGCGAGTGGCTATGGCGAGCGGTTCATCCTGCACTACATCGTACCGATGGGGGCCGCGATCTGGTCGATGTCCATGGCTGACATCCTGGGTTTTCCAATGCGGACCTTCGTCAGGTTCTTCAACAACCATGGTCTGCTGTCCACTGACAATCGCCGGCCATGGTGCGTGATCGAAGGGGGGTCTAACGCCTATATCGCACCATTGACGGCGAGCTTTGAACACAAGATCAGGCTCAATGACCCGGTCAATCGAGTCGAACGCGATGGGGCTGGAGTGATTATCCATAGCGCCGGCGGCAGCGAGCGATTCGATAAAGTGGTGTTCGCTTGTCACAGCGATCAGGCACTGAAACTGCTGGCCGAGCCAAGCGACGCCGAACAGTCGATCCTCAGTGCCCTGCCCTACGCTGACAATGAAGTCGTGCTGCATACCGACACACGTGTGTTGCCCGAGCAAAAACTGGCCTGGGCCGGTTGCAACTATCGCCTCGGCGGCCCAGGCCATACACGGGCGGCTGTCACTTACGACATGAATATTATGCAGGGCATCCAGAGCGACACGACGTTCTGTGTCAGCCTCAATCAAAGCGCCGGCATCAGTCCGTTCAAGGTGCTCGCCCAATACACGTATGCCCACCCGCAATTCAGCCTGGCGGCCGTCGCCGCCCAGGAACGCTGGGAAGAATTGAACGGCGCGCACCACACTTACTTTTGCGGCGCCTATTGGGCCAGCGGCACCCATGAAGACGGCGTGGTCAGCGCTTTGCGCGTTGCCCGCTCGTTCGGGGAAACCTTATGACAGCGCCCGCTTCTGCAACTGAACAGCCCTGCGGCGGTGGCGCCAAGCCTCGCGAATACGGTTAGTGGATCAGCCTGCTGCCTGCCCCTGCAGCCAAGCGTCCGTCAGGCCTTTCACACAGCACCGCCGCGCTGCCTTACACTGCGCCCCATGAAGACCATCCCCCACACGCAAATCGCCGAACCGGCGGTCACTTGCTCGACCTGCGCCGCGTGCTGCTGCCAGCTTGAAGTCATGCTGATCACCGACACCGGCGTGCCCGAGCGGTTTATCGATACCGATGATTGGGGTGGCGAAGTCATGCTGCGCCTGGATGACGGCTGGTGCGCCGCGCTGGATCGCAACACCATGATGTGCACCATCTACGAAAAACGCCCGTTGATCTGCCGGGAGTTCGAGATGGGGGCGCCGGAATGCATCGAAGAGCGCCAGGGGATCACCACGGCGTATCGCTGAGTCAAACCACCGCAGACCTGTAGGAGCTGGCTTGCCGGCGAAAGCGGTGTGTCAGTCGACACATGTATTAAAACTGACCCATCGCCTTCGCTGGCAAGCCAGCTCCTACAAGAACAGCGCCGAGGGTTACAACGGCATCGTGTAATGCAGCGCGTAACTTTCCACCCCGTTGTTAGGGCTGCTGATCCCGGCATTGGAGTAGTGCGTCGCACGAATCCCGACTTCATGTCCGCCCGCAAAGCGCAGGCCAAAGCCGAACCGGTCTTCAAACTGGAACGCACTGCCGAGCTGGTTGTTTTCGACTTCGGTATTGGCGAACGCCGCTACGCCAACGCCCACCTCCACGTACGGCTTGACGTTCTGTCCGGCAAACTCGTAAACCAACACCGGCGAAAACGACAGGCTGTGGTTGCTGGAACTCTTGTCGCCTTCCCAATAGGTGTAGGCGCCACTCCAGTAACCGGTCAAACGACCGACGTCACTTTGCAGCCAGCTCTGGTCCCAATCGATCTGCATGCCCAGTCGATAAGTCATGGTCGACTCGCTGGTCTGGCCGACCGCGAACTCTACGCCTGCCGCCTGAGCAGTAAAACTGTGCCCCATCAGTGCGGCCGCAATCGCGGCCAAACAGAATAGTCGCTTCATTAGAAACATCCTTTTCCGAACGAGTATCGTGTGGTTTTTTTGTGGTTCTCAATAGAACTAAAACTATAGAAGTCGACGTTTAATCAGAAGTTCATCCCGATTATTCGATTTCCCCAAGATTTATCTACTGATTGAAGCTTCGCACAACACCAGAGGTATTCCACAGGATCGGCAAGATATTTTGAAAATGCTCAGGATCGGCACTCGTCCAGAACTGCGCAGCGCGAGCAGCTCCATCAGCGAGCAATTCGCGCTCGGTCAACAGCCGCTGTAGTTGCCGTGCCACCGCGGCGCCGGTGTCGATCAAGCTGATGTCCTCAGGGATCATCTGCTTTAGCAACGGCTTTAAGAAGGGGTAATGCGTGCAGCCGAGAATTATCGTGTCGCAACCCGCGGCAAGCAGGGGCCCGACATACCTGGCCAGCAACTCACGCAGGGCAGGGCTGTGCAGATCACCGTTTTCAATCAGCTCCACCAGCCCGGGACAAGGCTGAGTGATCACCCGGATATCCGTGGCGAAACGATCGAGTAGCGCGGCAAATTTGGCACTCTGCAACGTGCCGGTGGTGGCCAGGACACCGACCACGCCACTGCGGGTAGCTGCCGCGGCGGGTTTGACCGCCGGCTCCATGCCGACTATCGGCCACTGGGGATAATCGCGCCGCAAATCCGCAACCCCGGCGACCGTGGCCGTGTTGCACGCCAGCACCAGGGCCTTGGCACCCTGCTGCTGAAAAAATTCGGCCATGACACTGCAACGGTGTCGGATGAACTCCGGGGTTTTTTCGCCGTAGGGAATATTCCCGCAATCGGCCACGTACAGCAGTGACTCATTGGGCAATAAACGCTGGATCTCGGCCAGCACCGAAAGCCCTCCGACGCCGGAGTCGAACACGCCGATTGGCGCTTCACGCATGGGCAGTACCACAAACGCTGCAACCCGGATCACGTTTGACCCGCAGCTCACGGAAGCGCGTGCCCAAGGCATCGATCAACAACAGGCGCCCCACCAGCGGCTCGCCGAAACCCACCAACAGTTTCATCGCTTCCAGCGCCTGGAGGCTGCCCACCAGCCCGACCAGAGGCCCGAGCACGCCGGCTTCGCTGCACGTCAGTTCGGCTTCGCTGCCGTGCCCGTACAAACAGTGGTAGCACGGACTTTCCGCGCGGCGTGGGTCGAACACCGACAATTGCCCTTCGAGGCGAATCGCCGCGCCGCTGACCAACGGCTTGCGCGCAGCCACGCAGGCCGCGTTGACCGCTTCACGGGTGGAGAAATTATCCGAGCAGTCCAGCACCAGATCCACTGCGCCCACGGCGGCGGCCAGGGAATCTTCGTCCAGCGCCGCGCGGTGGGCAATCAACCGAATCTCGGGATTGATCGCGCCTAGACGACGGATGGCCGAATCGACCTTGCTGACCCCGACGCTATCCGTGTCATGGATGATCTGGCGTTGCAGATTGGTCAGGTCGACGCTGTCGAAGTCCGCCAGATGCAGTTCACCGACCCCGGCAGCGGCCAGGTACAGCGCCACCGGTGAGCCAAGACCGCCAAGACCGATGATCAACACGCGGCTTTGCTTGAGTCGCAACTGACCGTCGATGTCGACGTGTTGCAACAGGATCTGCCGACTGTAGCGCAACAATTCCTGATCATTCAGCACGGCAGGCACCCCAGACTGATGCGTTCGTGACCGCCCAGATCGGTGCGGCTGTGAACCTGTTCAAAGCCGCGGTCCAACAGCAAATCGCGCACCGCAGCGGCTTGATCATAACCATGTTCGAGCATCAGCCAGCCACCCGCTTCAAGATAATCCGGCGCCTGGGCGACGATCAGACGCAGGTCGTCGAGCCCGTCGACACCGGCCACCAGGGCACTGGCCGGTTCGAAGCGAACGTCGCCCTCGATCAGATGCGGATCGGCGGACGCGATATAGGGCGGGTTGCTGATGATCAGTTGAAAGCGCTGGCCTTGCAGCGCGCTGAACCAATGACTGCTCAGTACCGTGGCATTGTTCAGGTGCAGGCGCAGCCGATTGCGCTCGGCCAGGGCTACGGCTTCAAGCACGCGATCCACGGCCGTGACCTTCCACGCCGGACGCTCGCTGGCCAGGGCCAGGGCGATGGCGCCGCTGCCGGTGCCCAGATCGAGCACACTGGCTGGGGTCGCCGGCAGCAATTCCAGCGCGGCTTCCACCAGCAGCTCGGTGTCCGGGCGCGGGATCAGCGTGTGCGGCGCCACTTCCAGATCGAGCTTCCAGAAACCTTGCTGGCCAAGAATGTACGCCACCGGTTCTCCACCACGACGACGCTGCAAAAACCCGGCAAAGGTCAATGCGGCGTCGCTCGGGACGATACGTTCCGGCCAGGTGTGCAGGAAGCTGCGGGATTTGCCCAAGGCCGCGGCCAGCAGCAATTCGGCATCCAGGCGCGCCGTGGGCGAGTCGGGCAACTCGGCGGCGCGCAACAAACTGGCAATGATCGTCATTTACTCACCTATGGCCGCCAGTTGATCGGCCTGGTACTCGGCCAGCAACGGCTCGATCACCGCATCGACACCCCCCGCGAGGATTTCGTCGAGGGAATACAGCGTCAGGTTGACCCGATGGTCAGTGACCCGGCCCTGGGCAAAGTTATAGGTGCGGATCCGTTCGGAGCGATCGCCCGAGCCCACCAGCAATTTGCGCTCGCTGGCAATGGCATTGGCGGCAGCACTGGTCTGCTGGTCGTTGAGCTTGGCCGACAACCAGGACATCGCCCGTGCGCGGTTCTTGTGCTGGGAACGTTCTTCCTGGCATTCGACGACGATGCCGGACGGCAAGTGGGTGATGCGGATCGCCGAATCGGTCTTGTTGACGTGCTGACCGCCGGCACCGGAGGACTTGTAGGTATCGATCCGCAAATCGGACGGGTTGATCTCGATCGCTTCCTGCTCGTCCGGTTCGGGCAATACCGCCACGGTGCACGCCGAGGTGTGGATACGCCCCTGGGATTCAGTGGCCGGAACCCGCTGCACGCGGTGTGCACCGGATTCGAACTTCAGCTTGCCGTAGACGTTGTCGCCTTCGACCCGGGCGATGACTTCTTTGAAGCCGCCATGTTCGCCGATGTTCTCCGAGAGAATTTCTACCCGCCAGCCACGCCGCTCGGCGTAACGCGAATACATGCGGAACAGGTCGCCGGAGAAAATCGCCGCCTCGTCACCGCCGGTGCCGGCGCGGATTTCGAGGAACACGTTACGGCCGTCGTTCGGATCCTTGGGCAGCAGCATGCGTTGCAGGCTGGCTTCGATTTCGATCAGTTGCTCTTTGGTTTCGCGGACTTCTTCCACGGCCATTTCGCGCATGTCCGGGTCGCTGTCCTTGAGCAGCGCCTGGGCGCCTTCGAGGTCGCCTTGCACTTTGAGCAACTGTTTATAGGCTTCGACAATCGGCTCGATTTCCGCATATTCCTTGGAATAGGTGCGGAATTTGGCCTGATCGGAAATGACCTCGCCATCGCCAAGCAAGGCAGTCAATTCCTCGAAACGGTCCTGGAGGATGTCCAGCTTATTGAGCAGTGACGCTTTCATTGCGGTTTCTTATCCGAAAAGCTATCCGATGAGCCCTCACCGAGGGCAAAGAGTTCCTGGGCCATGGCCAGCGCATCGAGGCGACCTTCGGCAGAGAGCTTTTTCAATTGCACGCTCGGGGCGTGCAAGAGTTTATTGGTCAGGCCGCGTGCCAGCTGCACCAGCACGTCTTCGGCGTTGCTGCCGTTAGCCAGCATCCGCTGGGCCTTGATTAATTCTTCGTCGCGCAGGCGCTCGCTTTGTTGACGATAGGCCTTGAGCACATCCACCGCCGCCAGTTCGCGCAGGCGGATCATGAAGTCTTCGGCACCGATCGAAACCATCTCCTCCGCCGCCTGGGCTGCGCCCTGACGGCTCTTGAGGTTTTCGGCGACACTTCGTGGAGATCGTCGACGCTGTACAGGTACACGTCGTCCAGTTCGCCGACTTCCGGCTCGATATCCCGGGGGACGGCGATGTCCACCATGAAGATCGGCTTGTGCTTGCGCAACTTCAAGGCGCTTTCCACCGCTCCCTTGCCCAGGATCGGCAACTGGCTGGCGGTGGAGCTGATGACGATGTCGCTGCGCACCAGTTCCGCCGGGATGTCCGAGAGCAACACCGCATGGGCGCCGAACTGCTCGGCCAGGATGCTTGCGCGCTCCAGCGTCCGGTTGGCGACCACGATGCGCTTCACGCCCAACTCATGCAGATGGCGGGCGACCAGGGTAATGGTCTCGCCGGCGCCGATCAGCAAGGCCTGGCTGCGTTGCAGGTCGCTGAAAATCTGTTTGGCCAGGCTGACCGCGGCAAACGCCACGGACACCGGGTTTTCACCGATGGCAGTGTCGGTGCGCACCTGTTTGGCCGCATTGAACGTGGCCTGGAACAGCCGTCCGAGCAACGGACCGATGGTGCCCGCCTCGCGGGCCACGGCGTAGGCCGATTTCATCTGACCGAGAATCTGCGGTTCGCCCAACACCAGCGAATCGAGCCCGGAGGCCACCCGCATCATGTGACGAACTGCCGCATCATCTTCGTGCACATAAGCGCTCGCGCGCAGCTCTTCGAGGCTCAAATGGTGATAATCGGCCAGCCAGCGCAAGATGATGTCAGCCGAAAGGTGATCCTGCTCTATATAGAGTTCACTGCGATTGCAGGTGGAGAGGATCGCAGCTTCGCGGCTGTCGGTGAGTCGGCAGAGCTGCTGCAAGGCCTCCACCAGCTGCTCAGGGGTAAAGGCCACGCGCTCGCGGACGTCTACTGAAGCAGTCTTGTGGTTGATACCGAGTGCAAGGAAGGCCATTCAAGGTCGCTGATGGTGACGTGAAGCCGGCAATTGTCCTACTTCGACACAACGAGAACAACTACTCGATCTCTATTGGCACGGCAGGCGAAAGCCAGGCGTGCGAGCGCTTCTCGTTTACATGACCCCACCGACCCACCGCCGCCCCCCCTGTGTAGGAGCTGGCTTGCCACCGAAGGCGGCCTCCAGTCTTGCAGCGCCCTTGAAGACGCCTTCGCTGGCAAGCCAGTTCCTACAGGGGATCGGTGTACACAGGACCGGCATACAGGGGAAAATGGCGGGTCGGTTATGTTTGGCCGAAGGCTTGTGTCATGATGATCCGACCGCAGGTTAGTCGTCCTCTTCCTATATGAATAGATCCTCCGCGTTGCTCCTCGCTTTTGTCTTCCTCAGCGGCTGCCAGGCTTTGGCACCCGTTTCGCCGGACGGTACGCCGCCGGTCGAAGACAGCACTCCGGCCCCTGAAAAGCCCAAGGTTTACAGCTCGTTCAGCGAAGATACCGTCTTCAGCCTGTTGAGCGCCGAACTGGCTGGCCAGCGCAATCGCTTCGACATTGCCTTGGACAACTACGTGACCCAGGCGATCAACACCCAGGATCCGGGCATTTCCGAGCGAGCATTCCGTATCGCCGAGTACCTGGGCGCCGATCAGGCCGCGCTGGACACCGCGCTGATCTGGGCGAAAAACGCCCCGGACGACCTCGAGGCGCAACGGGCCGCTGCGGTGCAGCTGGCTCGCGCCGGGCGTTATGACGATTCGATGCTCTATATGGAGAAAGTCCTGCAAGGCAAGGGCGACACGCATTTCGACTTCCTCGCTCTGTCTGCGGCCGATACCGATCAGGACACGCGCAACGGCTTGATGAAAAGTTTCGACCGCCTGTTGCAGCGCCACCCGAACAACAGCCAGCTGATTTTCGGCAAGGCCTTGCTGTTGCAACAGGACGGTGACGCCAAGGGCGCGCTGAGCCTGCTGGAAGACAATCCGCCGGACGAGGGCGAAATTGCCCCGATCCTGCTGCGCGCACGCCTGCTGCAATCGCTCGATCGTGGCGATGAAGCCTTGCCGCTGCTGAAAAAAAGCATCAAGCAGTACCCGGACGACAAACGCCTGCGCCTGACCTACGCACGCATGCTGGTCGAACAGGACCGCATAGCCGATGCCAAGGTCGAGTTCTCGAGCCTGGTGCAGCAGTACCCGGAAGACGACGAACTGCGTTATTCGCTGGCACTGGTGTGTCTGGAAGCCAAGGCCTGGGACGAGGCCAAGGGTTATCTGGAAGACCTGATCGCCCGGGACAGCCATGTCGATTCGGCTCACTTGAACCTCGGCCGTATCGCGGAAGAGCGTAATGACCCCCAAGGTGCACTGATCGAGTACGCCCAGGTCAAACCCGGTAACGATTACCTGCCGGCACAATTGCGTCAGGCGGATATCCTGATCAATAACGGCAAGACCGCCGAAGCCCAACGCCGCTTGGCGGCAGAGCGCGATGAACAGCCCGATTACGTGATTCAGTTGTATTTGATCGAAGCCGAAACCCTGGCTGCCAACAAACAGGGGGACAAGGCCTGGAACGTCTTGCAGCAAGCCTTGCAGCAAAACCCGGACGACTTGAATCTGCTGTACACCCGCGCCATGCAGGCGGAGAAACGCAATGACCTGGCGCAGATGGAAAAAGACCTGCGGCTGATCATCAAGCGCGACCCGGACAACGCGATGGCACTCAACGCCCTCGGTTATACCCTGTCCGACCGAACGACGCGTTACGCCGAAGCCAAGGCTCTGATCGAACAGGCGCACCAGATCAATCCGGAAGACCCGGCGGTACTCGACAGCCTCGGCTGGGTGCATTACCGCCTGGGCAATCTCGATGAAGCCGAACGTTACTTGCGCCAGGCCCTGGAGCGCTTTCCCGACCAGGAAGTCGCCGCTCACCTGGGCGAGGTCCTGTGGGCCAACGGCAAGCAACGCGAAGCCAAGCAAATCTGGGGCAAGTTCCTCAAGGAGCAGCCCGACAGCCCTACCCTGCGCAGCACCATCAAGCGCCTGACCGGTTCAGAGACTCTTTAAATTTATGTTCATGCGCCACCTCATCGTTTTCAGCTTCATCGCCCTGCTCGCCGGTTGCGCGGGCTTCGGTGCCCGCGAATCGGTCCAGGGCCAAGGCAACCCGGCCCAATGGCGCGAGTACAAACAGCAGCTTACGGCGCTTGATGGCTGGCAGATCAACGGCAAGATCGGCATCCGCGCCCCCAAAGACTCCGGCAGCGGCACCTTGTTCTGGTTGCAGCGTCAGGACTACTACGACATCCGCCTGTCAGGCCCCCTGGGTCGCGGTGCGGCGCGCTTGACCGGGCGCCCCGGCAAAGTCTCACTGGAAGTCGCCAACCAGGGCCGCTATGACGCGACGTCTCCGGAAGCGCTGCTCGAAGAACAGCTCGGCTGGAAGTTGCCGGTGTCCAATCTGGCCTGGTGGGTGCGCGGGCTTCCGGCCCCGGACAGCAAAAGTCGCCTGACTCTGGACACCGACAGCCGTCTGGCCAATCTCGAACAGGATGGCTGGCAGGTGGAGTACCTCAGCTACGCCGAACAAAACGGCTATTGGCTGCCCGAGCGGATCAAACTGCATGGCACCGACCTTGATGTCACGCTGGTGATCAAGGAATGGCAACCGCGCAAACTGGGGCAGTGACCATGACCGCCCCGCGCTTGACGCTGCCCTCCCCGGCCAAACTCAATCTGATGCTGCACATCCTCGGTCGCCGTGAAGACGGTTACCACGAGTTGCAGACCATTTTTCAGTTTCTCGATTACGGCGATGAAATCACCTTTGCCGTGCGCAACGATGGCGTGATTCGTTTGCACACCGAATTCGAAGGTGTACCGCACGACAGTAATCTGATCGTGCGGGCGGCAAAAAAACTTCAGGAGCAATCCGGCTGTTCGCTCGGCATCGACATCTGGATCGAAAAAATCCTGCCCATGGGCGGTGGAATCGGTGGCGGCAGCTCCAATGCCGCGACGACATTGCTCGGCTTGAATCATCTCTGGCAACTGGGCTGGGATGAGAATCGACTGGCCGTGCTTGGCCTGACGCTGGGCGCCGACGTCCCGGTTTTCGTGCGTGGACACGCGGCTTTTGCCGAAGGCGTCGGGGAAAAACTGACCCCTGTAGACCCCGAAGAACCTTGGTATCTCGTGCTTGTGCCGCAAGTATCTGTAAGTACAGCAGAAATTTTTTCAGATCCGTTGTTGACACGTAACTCTTCTCCCATTAAAGTGCGCCCCGTTCCCAAGGGAAACAGTCGAAATGACTGCTTACCGGTGGTAGCAAGGCGTTACCCAGATGTACGTAACGCATTGGATTTGTTAGGTAAATTTACCGAAGCAAAACTCACCGGAACTGGAAGTTGTGTGTTTGGGGGCTTCCCAAGCAAAGCTGGAGCTGATAAAGTCTCGGCCCTTCTTACAGAGACCCTTACAGGGTTTGTAGCAAAAGGAAGCAACGTTTCGATGTTGCATCGCAAGCTGCAAAGTCTGCTCTAAAGGAACCGAGTACTGGGTACTCGTTGCAACAGATACAGGGGCGTCGCCAAGCGGTAAGGCAGCAGGTTTTGATCCTGCCATGCGTTGGTTCGAATCCAGCCGCCCCTGCCATTTTCTATACTCATCCAGGTTACCCTCAGCCTCTAGGTACTGCGCGTGTCCAAGATGATGGTCTTTACGGGGAATGCTAACCCCGATCTGGCTCGGCGTGTTGTACGTCAGCTGCATATCCCTCTCGGTGACATCTCTGTCGGCAAGTTTTCCGACGGCGAAATTACTGCCGAGATCAATGAAAACGTCCGCGGTAAAGATGTCTTCATTATTCAGCCGACTTGCGCTCCGACGAACGATAACCTGATGGAACTGGTAGTGATGGCTGATGCCTTCCGCCGCTCCTCGGCTACTCGTATCACTGCTGTAATTCCTTACTTTGGTTATGCCCGTCAGGATCGCCGTCCGCGTTCCGCACGTGTGGCTATCAGCGCGAAAGTCGTGGCTGACATGCTTACCGTAGTCGGCATCGATCGTGTTCTCACGGTTGATCTGCATGCTGACCAAATCCAGGGTTTCTTCGATATTCCGGTAGATAACATCTACGGCTCCCCGGTTCTGGTGGATGACATTGAAGATCAGCGCTTCGAAAACCTGATGATCGTGTCCCCGGACATTGGTGGCGTCGTGCGTGCACGTGCCGTTGCCAAATCCCTGGGCGTGGACCTCGGGATCATCGACAAACGCCGTGAGAAAGCCAATCACTCTGAAGTGATGCATATCATCGGCGATGTCGAAGGGCGTACCTGTATTCTGGTCGATGACATGGTCGATACCGCCGGCACCCTGTGCCACGCGGCCAAGGCCCTGAAAGAGCATGGCGCTGCCAAGGTTTTCGCCTACTGCACACACCCTGTGCTGTCCGGTCGGGCGATCGAAAACATTGAAAATTCCATGCTGGACGAACTGGTGGTGACTAACACCATCCCGTTGTCCGCTGCTGCTCAAGCCTGCTCGCGTATCCGTCAACTGGATATCGCGCCGGTAGTTGCCGAGGCGGTCCGCCGCATCAGCAATGAAGAATCGATCAGCGCGATGTTCCGCTAAGGGCCCTGCCCTTCTCGAATGTCTCGTTGACGAAAAGCGCCCCGCCCCGGCATTCCTGTCGGGGCGGGGCTTTTTTGCCCATATCGCCTTTAGCGCTGGTCGCAAACGCTGGGGCGAATGTGGTTATTTTGGAGATACAACATGAACGAATTTACTCTGAATGCTGAAGTGCGTTCCGACCTGGGGAAAGGTGCGAGCCGCCGCCTGCGTCGTCTCGCAAGCCTGGTACCAGCTGTAGTTTACGGTGGCGAAAAAGCCCCTGAATCCATCAGCATGCTGGCTAAAGAAGTTGCCAAACTGCTCGAAAACGACGCGGCTTACAGCCACATCATCGAGCTGAACGTTGGCGGCACCAAGCAAAACGTAATCATCAAGGCTCTGCAGCGTCACCCGGCCAAAGGCCACGTGTTGCACGCTGACTTCGTACGCGTTGTAGCTGGTCAAAAGCTGACCGCTATCGTGCCTGTACACTTTGTTGGTGAAGAAGCTCCGATCAAGAAAGGCGGCGAAATTTCGCACGTTGTTTCGGAAATCGAAGTGACCTGCCTGCCAAAAGACCTGCCTGAATTCATCGAAGTCGACCTGGCTGACGCCGAAATCGGCTCGATCATTCACCTGTCCGACCTCAAAGCCCCTAAAGGCGTTGAGTTTGTTGCTCTGGCACACGGTGACGACAAGGCTGTTGCCAACGTTCACGCTCCACGTGTTGCTCCAGAAGCTACCGAAGAAGGCGCAGCAGAGTAATTCACTCTGCGATGCCGGAGTGATCAAGTAACATCGCGGACTGGAACGTAGCGAGAAAGCGGGCGAGAACGCGGAGTTTACATAATGGTAAATGAGCACTTGTCGTCCACTTTCGCCGCACACACCGGTCGCGGCGATGTTATCCACCACTCCAAGGAAGGGCCCCTATCGTGACTGCCATCAAACTGATCGTTGGCTTGGGAAATCCAGGCGCTGAATACGAACAGACCCGGCATAACGCAGGGGCCCTTTTTGTTGAGCGCATCGCGAACGCACAGGGCGTAAACCTTGTGGCGGATCGCAAATATTTCGGCCTGACCGGGCGCTATTCGCATCAGGGTCAGGATGTTCGTCTGCTGATTCCCACCACGTACATGAACCGCAGCGGCCAGGCCGTAGCGGCACTCGCCGGTTTCTTCCGCATCCAGCCCGAAGAAATCCTCGTGGCGCACGACGAACTCGACCTGCCTCCGGGCGTTGCCAAGCTCAAACAGGGCGGCGGCCATGGCGGTCACAACGGGTTGCGCGACATCATCGCGCAACTGGGCAATCAGAATACCTTTCACCGCTTGCGGCTTGGCATTGGCCACCCGGGCGTTGCCAGTATGGTTTCAAATTTCGTCCTGGGTCGTGCGCCACGCGCCGAACAGGAAAAACTCGATGCCAGCATCGATTTTGCCCTCGGCGTGCTGCCGGATATCCTCGCCGGTGAATGGAACCGCGCGATGAAAAACCTGCACAGCCAGAAGGCCTGACACTTATCCGAGGGGAAACACCATGGGATTCAATTGCGGCATCGTCGGCCTGCCTAACGTCGGCAAGTCCACCCTGTTCAACGCCCTGACCAAATCCGGGATCGCGGCCGAGAACTTCCCCTTCTGCACCATCGAACCGAACACCGGTATCGTGCCGATGCCGGATCCGCGCCTGGAAGCCCTGGCAGCCATCGTCAATCCCAAGCGCATCCTGCCGACCACCATGGAATTCGTCGACATCGCGGGCCTGGTTGCCGGTGCCTCGAAAGGTGAAGGCCTGGGCAACAAGTTCCTCGCCAACATCCGCGAGACCGATGCCATCGCCCACGTGGTCCGCTGCTTCGAAGACGAGAACGTGATTCACGTCTCCAACAGCGTCGACCCGAAACGCGACATCGAGATCATCGACCTGGAACTGATCTTTGCCGACCTCGACAGCTGCGAGAAGCAACTGCAGAAAGTCGCTCGCAACGCCAAGGGTGGCGACAAGGACGCCGTGGTCCAGAAAGGCCTGCTGGAGCAACTGATCGCTCACTTCACCCTCGGCAAGCCTGCGCGCACGCTGATGAAGACCATGGGCGCCGACGACAAGGCGGTGATTCGTGGTTTCCACCTGCTGACCACCAAGCCGGTCATGTACATCGCCAACGTCGCCGAAGACGGGTTCGAGAACAACCCGCTGCTGGACATCGTCAAGGCCATCGCCGAAGAAGAAGGCGCCATGGTGGTTCCGGTCTGCAACAAGATCGAAGCCGAAATCGCCGAGCTGGATGACGGCGAAGAGAAAGACATGTTCCTCGAGGCCCTGGGCCTGGAAGAGCCAGGCTTGAACCGCGTGATCCGCGCCGGCTACGAGATGCTGCACCTGCAGACCTACTTCACCGCCGGTGTCGAAGAAGTCCGCGCCTGGACCGTCCGCGTCGGTGCCACCGCACCCCAAGCCGCTGGCGTGATCCACACCGATTTCGAAAAAGGCTTCATCCGCGCCGAAGTCATCGCCTATGACGACTTCATCCAGTACAAGGGCGAAGCCGGCACCAAGGAAGCCGGTAAATGGCGTCTGGAAGGCAAGGATTACATCGTTAAAGACGGCGACGTGATGCACTTCCGCTTCAACGTGTAAAAACAGCTACGCAACAAAAAGCCGCGTTTGATACGCGGCTTTTTTGTGCCTGAAATTCCGTCCACCGCAATCCTGTAGGAGATTGGCGTGGGTCAGGTCTTTTTGGTTCGCGGCAGAAAGATCGCCAGCACGCCAAACAACGGCAGGAACGAACACAGGAAGTACACGTACTCGATGCCGTGAACATCCGCCAGATACCCCAGCAACGCCGCGCCAATCCCGCCAAAACCGAACATCAGGCCGAAAAACACCCCGGCAATCATCCCGACATTGCCTGGCACCAATTCCTGGGCGTACACCACGATGGCCGAGAATGCCGAAGCCAGGATGAAGCCGATCACCACGCTGAGAATGCTGGTCCAGAACAGGTCGACGTGAGGCAGGAGCAAGGTGAAGGGCGCAACGCCAAGAATCGAGAACCAGATCACTGCCTTACGCCCGATCTTGTCGCCGATCGGCCCGCCGAAGAAGGTCCCCGCCGCTACCGCTCCGAGAAACAGGAACAGATGCAGCTGTGAACTGGCCACCGACAGGTCGAATTTCTCGATCAGGTAAAAGGTGAAGTAGCTGGTCAGGCTGGACATGTAGAAGTACTTGGAGAACACCAGCAACCCCAGCACCACCAAGGCACTGATCACCCGGTTTTTCGACAAGCCGTGCGTCGCCGCCTGACCCTGCTTGAGCTTGAACAGGCTCAGGTGATTGGCGTACCAGCGACTGATCCGATAGAGCACGAACAGGGCAAATACCGCGAACAGACCGAACCAGGCCACATGGCCCTGACCGAAAGGAATGATGATCGCTGCAGCGAGCAACGGACCAAAGGCCGACCCCGCATTGCCACCGACCTGAAAGGTCGATTGCGCCAGGCCGAAACGCCCACCCGAAGCCAGTCGCGCCACGCGAGACGCTTCCGGGTGGAAAGTCGATGAGCCGATGCCGATCAGCCCCGCTGCCAGCAGAATCATCGGGAAGGTGCCGACCACCGACATCATCAGAATGCCGATCAGCGTGCACACCGTCCCGGCCGGCAGCAGCCAGGGCTTGGGATGTCGATCGGTGTGATAACCGACCCACGGCTGCAGCAGCGAGGCCGTCAACTGAAAGGTCAGGGTGATCAGGCCGACCTGGGTGAAGGTCAGGCCATAGTTGGCCTTGAGCATCGGGTAAATCGACGGCAGCACCGACTGGATCAGGTCGTTGATCAAATGCGCCAGGGCCACGGCGCCGATGATGCGCATGACCAAAGGGCTGCTTTGTGAAGTCGCGGATGCCGGCTGAGCGCCGGTCTGGACATTACTGATAGCCATGAGAATTTCCGTACAGCGGATGGGTGCACACAGGCAGGTGCGTCAATGTGCCATTTTTCAGTGCGGCAGCGCCATCCCCTTAGCCTGCTAACGACCTCAAAAAAGGGGTGATAGCGCGACGCCTTGGTCTAACGGTGTGTCTGGATCAGCGTCTGGTTATTACGATTTCATCCCAGTTGACGCCCTCACCTGGCCCGATTTTCTGGGGCAGGTGGATAACCGGTTGAAAGCGTAGAGAAATATTTTAGATTTACGCTTGACGCATTGTCGTTTGCGGTGAATAATGCGCGCCACTTGGCTACATAGCTCAGTTGGTTAGAGCATAGCATTCATAATGCTGGGGTCCGGGGTTCAAGTCCCTGTGTAGCCACCAAGTACTAAAAACGGCTTACCGAAAGGTAGGCCGTTTTTTTATGCCCCTGAAAAACCGGCTGCTGGCGAAGGGTCCCGACCAGGCTCCACAGAACCTGAGTCGGACCAAGACACCTGTCACATCGCCGCCAACGCGGACAACCCCCGCTCCCAGATCTGCCAGGTACGCAGCCAGACCATCGCCTGCCAGTCGTTGTCGGCGGGATAGAACTGCTCGAGCAGATTCAGTTTGATCCCGCGCCCCACCGCATCATGCGGATTGCCATGCAGATGCAACCAGTGGTCATCGCGCAAGTGACGATGAACCTCTGCCCCCGGGTAAGTCCCGCACTCGATCACAAAGGGCATCAACCGTACCTGCGGCAACGCATCGATCAGCGCCTGTGAGGTATAACCTGTGGCTGTCGCGGCAACCCCGGTTTCGCTCAGCGTGTCGGCACCGGTCAGCAGTGTGTAGAGCCACGGACCGTAGATAGCCTGCGCGTCTTGCAGCGCCGGATAGGCCGACTCGGTAATCGTCAGCAACATCGGATGACCGTACTCCCCGGCCCCGGTATGCAAGTCAAAACACATCGCGACGTCGGCGTGGGCGACGTGTTGCTCAATGACCTGATGCAGCGTGCGATTCGACCAGCTCGGCGCCAGCCCGCCATAAAACAGGCCATCGGCATGACTGTGCTGGCCGCCTTCGACAATCGACATCACTGCAGGCCAACCCTGTTCGCGAATCTGCTGGTCGAGCAGCTCATCGGCACGCTCGCGTTCGGGGCCTTGCAGCTCGCCGCACGCATAAATTTCATGCAGCGCTGCATAGGCCTGATTGTCCGGCAGCGGGCGCTCGAAGTTCAGGTGATTGCGGTTCAGGTCGATATTGTCTTCATTGACCCGGCGCAGCCAGGCCGTGCCCCAGGGATTGATCAGATGCACAAACACCACCGCGACATCGGCCGGCAGTGAACGGCTGCCCAACGTCTGCAGCCACTTGATCTGACATCCCGAACCATAGAAGCCTTCGACCCCGTGGGTACCGCTCAGCGCGATCAGCAAGCGTTTGGCGGCCGGATTGCCGAGTACCGCCACATCGGTGCTCAACGGCTCGCGAACGGCCCCTGGAGTGGGTGCGGGTAGTGGGTCAGCGTCGCGCCGGCCGCCGTCGCCGCGGCGAGGAATTGTTCGCGCTGGGTGCGGTAACTTGGCTGGGTGGGGAAGTCTGTGTGCATGCTTGCCTCTTGTTGATCTTCTGCCCTGTCTGCTGCCCTCGACCCTACAGAAAATGCACTGACTGATGAAGGAAAAACGCGTCTTTGCCGTAGGCCATGGTTTGCGTCACTGGCTGTCGGCCGATAAAGTCCTCGGATCTTTTCCCACGGATGGAGTGCCCCGCGTGTCCTCAGCCTTTGACTTGAGCCGCTATCGCCTGTCAGCGCTGTCGCTGATTGCCACTGCCTTGGTCCTTGCGGCGTGCAATGCTCCGCCCGCTTCGACATTACCAATCGCACCGGAAGCCGCCTCGGGCTACCGCACCGACCTGCACACCCGGCACGCCTCGAAATACATGGCGGCAGCGGCCAATCCCCTGGCGGCCGAAGCCGGGCGGGAGATGCTGCGCCGGGGCGGTTCAGCCATCGATGCCACCATTGCGATGCAAGCGGTGCTGACACTGGTCGAACCGCAGTCCTCGGGCATCGGCGGGGGTGCGTTGATCGTGCTCTGGGACGGCAAGACCGTGCGCACTTACGACGGTCGCGAAACCGCACCGGCCGGCGCCACCGAGAGACTCTTCCTACAGGCCGACGGCCAACCGATGCCATTCCCCCAGGCGCAGATCGGTGGTCGTTCCGTGGGCACGCCGGGGGTGTTGCGCGCACTGGAACTGGCTCATCACAAACACGGCCGCCTGCCATGGGCACAGCTGTTCGAGCCGGCGATCGAACTCGCCGGGCAAGGCTTCGCCATCTCCCCGCGCCTGCATCGACTGATCGCCTCGGACTCGTCCATCCGACGCTCGCCGGACATGGCGGCGTATTTCCTCAATGCCGATGGCAGCCCGAAGGCCGCGGGCACACAACTGAAAAACCCGGCATTGGCCGCCGTGTACAAACGCATTGCCCAGGAGGGTCCCGATGCGCTGTACAAAGGCCCCGTCGCCCAAGAGATCGTCGCCAAGGTTCAAGGCCATGCCAACCCCGGCAGCCTGTCGCTGAACGATCTTCAAGGCTACAGCGCCAAGGAACGCGCGCCGCTGTGCACCGACTACAAACGCTGGCAAGTCTGCGGCATGCCGCCGCCGTCGTCGGGCGGGATCGCCGTGGCACAGATCCTCGGCACCTTGCAGGCCCTGGAAACCCGCGATCCGCGTTTGGCCCTGGCGTCCTTGAAACCGCTCAAGACGGACAAGCCTGCGGGCCTCGAGCCGGCCCCTGACGCCGTGCACCTGATTGCCGAAGCCGAGCGCCTGGCCTACGCCGACCGCGCGCAGTATGTCGCCGACATGGACTTCGTGCCCGTCCCCGTCAAAGGCCTGGTAGACCCGACCTACCTGGCCAGCCGCGCCGCCCTGATCGGTGACCGCAGCATGGGCATGGCCAAACCCGGCACGCCGCCGGGCATCCAGGTCGCCTATGCGCCCGACCGTTCGCCGCTGCGCATCTCCACCTCGCAAGTGGTGGCGGTCGATGACCAGGGCGGGGCGGTGTCGATGACCACCACCGTCGAATCCGCCTTCGGCTCGCACCTGATGGTTCAGGGCTTCCTGCTCAACAACCAGATGACCGACTTCTCGTTCATCCCCGAGGAGAACGGGCAGAAGGTCGCCAACCGCGTCGAGCCCGGCAAGCGCCCCCGCTCATCCATGGCACCAACCTTGATCTTCGACCGCCAGAGCGGCGAATTCCTCGCCACCATCGGCTCCCCCGGCGGCTCGCAAATCATCGAATACGTTGCCAAATCCACCATCGGCCTGCTCGACTGGAACCTCGACCCGCAAACCGCCATCAGCCTGCCCAACTTCGGCAGCCGCAATGGCCCCACGGAACTGGAACGCGGACAGTTCAGCGCCGGATTGATCCAGGCATTGAAGGACAAAGGACACACCGTGACCGAGATCGACATGACCAGCGGGACCCAGGCGATTGTGCGGGTGAAGGATGCGCAGGGAAAAGCCGCGTTGGCAGGTGGGGCGGATCCGCGGCGTGAGGGGGCAGCGCTGGGAGACTGAGTCGTACGCTGGAACGAGAAAGGGCTTACCGGGAGGTAGGCCCTTTTTTATGGATAACCAATCCTGATCGGTCAGCTCGTGCAGCCTTTTCCTACCCGCAAATGGCTGCATCCTGAGTAGAGTTGAAGATTGATTTTCCCCGATTTTGCATTTAGCCCCGGCTTATCGACTCAGCTGTCGGAAGCGATTGATTACAGAAATCAAACTCGCCCTCCCACAGATCGGATGCGCCGCCACAGACTTGCATCAGTCCCAGCATGGGACTAGGATCATGCCATGAGAATCATCGCCATCAGTCACCTGAAGAGTTTTTGGAAAAGTTGCCCGGACGCGGAACCATCTCTCCTGGCCTGGATTGACGAGGCAAGAAATGCAGAGTGGAAAACGCCTGCGGATATAAAAGCGCACTTTGCCACCGCCAGTATTCTTAAAAGTCGCAGAGTCGTGTTCAACATCAAGGGCAATGACTTTCGATTGGTAGTCGCTGTGGCCTATCGCTTCGGCGCCGTATACATAAAATTTGTCGGCACTCACAAGCAGTACGACGCAATCGACGCTGATACCGTCGAGATGGAGTAACCCATGGATATTCGTCCGATTCACACCGCTGAGGATTACCGTGCAGCTCTCAAGGACGTGTCTGCGCTCTTCGACAATGAGCCTGAGCCGGGCACTCCCGAGGGTGACTACTTCGATATCATGATCACGCTCATCGAGGCGTATGAATCGAAGCAGTTTCCAGTCGATTTACCGAACCCGATCGATGCAATCAAATTTCGCATGGAACAGTCTGGCCTGTCCGCAGCTGATCTGGCACCTGCCATTGGCCGGACAAACCGGGTCTACGAAGTGCTTAATGGCAAGCGCGCCTTGACGCTCCCGATGATCTGGAAACTGCATGACCTTTTCGGTATACCAGCAGAAAGTTTGATCAAGCCTGTGAAGCAGCCCTGATCACGCGACGACCGGACGATCATCCTGATGCCTGTTGGGATCACTTGACCCATTCAGCGCCACCTACAGCCTAACGCGAGATCTTCAGCGCCTGTCGCGCCTTGTGCTTCTCCAGCGCCAGCTCGATCAGGCGGCTGACCAGCTCGCTGTAGGTCATCCCGGTGGCCTGCCACAGCTTGGGGTACATGCTGATGCGGGTGAAGCCGGGGAGCGAGTTGATCTCGTTGATCAGCACTTCACCGCTGTCGGTCAGGAACACATCGACCCGCGCCAGTCCGGAACAGCCCAACACCTGGAACGCCTCGACGGCCAAGGCACGAATGCGTTCGCTGGCCTCGGTGCTGATGTTGGCCGGGACCACCACTTCAGCCGCCTGATCGTCGATGTATTTGCTGTCGTAGGAATAGAACCCGCTGCGCACCACGATCTCGCCGCAACCGCTGGCGACGGCGTCCTCGTTGCCCAGTACCGCGCATTCGATTTCGCGGCCGCTGACGGCGGATTCGACCAGGACTTTTTCATCGAAATCCAGCGCCAGTTCGATCGCCGCCTGGTACTCGGCTTCATCGCTCACCTTGCTCACGCCCACGGAAGAGCCCTGGTTCGCCGGTTTGACGAACAGTGGCAGGCCGAGCTTGCCCTGAACCTCGGCGAACCCGGTGCGCGCCGCCGTGGCGCGGGTCAGGGTCACGAACGGTGTGACCGCCAGGCCAGCATCACGCAGCAGGCGCTTGCTGATGTCCTTGTCCATGCAGACCGCCGAGCCGAGCACATCGGAGCCGACGAACGGCAGGTCGGCCATGCGCAGCAAACCTTGCAGGCAACCGTCTTCGCCCAGGGTGCCGTGGACGATCGGGAAGATCACGTCGACATGGCCCAGCAGTTCCTGGCTGGAGGTTTCGACCAATTGCTGGCTGGCCTTGCCCGGCACGACGGCGAGCTCGCGGTTGGACTGGTTGAGGGCGATCAGCGCCGGATTCTCCTGGTTGAGCAGGAAGTTCGACGGATCGTTAAGGTGCCAGTGGCCTTGCTTGTCGATACCGATCAGCACCGGCTCGAAACGCGAACGATCCAGCGCATCGACAATATTTTTCGCCGACTGCAGCGACACCTCGTGCTCGGCCGATCGGCCTCCGAAAATAATCCCCACCCGCAACTTGCTCATTCAAGACTCCTCAGCGATTGGCCATTCGATTACACAACACTCGCGGCCGGGCAACCTCCGGCCCGCGGCATCCGCGCGCCGAAATACGCCGCACTGCTCACACCGACGGCGCCCATCACCGCGCTGAAAATCACACAGATCCACGGGCTCCATGGCATCAGACCGATCAACAGCAGCGGGGTGACACTCGCCCACGCGGCGTAGGCAATGTTGTAAGTGAAGGAGATGCCCGAAACACGGATCCGCGCCGGAAACAGGCTGACCATCACCGACGGCACCGCGCCCACCACCCCGCAACAGAGACCGGCTACCGCGTACGCCAGACCGATCCAGCTGCCCCCGCCGATCAGGCAGGTATAGAGCACGCCGATGCCCAACGGCAGCAGCAGGCTATAGAGCATCACCGTGCGCCAGGCGCCGATGCGGTCGACGAGCAACCCGGCGAGGACACAGCCGATATTCAGGAAAACGATGCCCAGCGCACTCAGGGCGAAGGTATGGCCGGCCGTCATGCCGAAGGTTTTCTGCATCATGGTCGGGGTGATGACCACGAACACCACCACCGCCGAGGTCAGCACGCAGGTGAGGAGCATCGCCGGCAGCATGGCCAGGCGATGTTCACGCAAGACCGTGCGCAGCGGCAGTTCGACCGCGGCATCGCGCTGGGCCTGCATGGCCATGAACACGGGCGTCTCGCTGAGCCAGCGACGCAGCCAGACGCCAATCACCCCAAACACGCCGCCCAGCAGGAACGGATAACGCCAGGCGTAATCGAGGATTTCCGCCGGGGTGAACGCCTGGGCGAGAAAGGTCGCCGTCAGGGCGCCGATCAGGTAGCCAAAGGTCAGGCCGGCCTGGAGGAAGCCGAGGGCATAACCGCGATGGGCCACGGGAGCGTGCTCGGCGACGAACACCCAGGCGCTCGGCACTTCCCCGCCGACTGCAGCGCCCTGCAGGATGCGCAGGGCCAATAGCAGCAGTGGGGCGAAATAGCCGATTTGTGCATAGGTCGGCATGATGCCGATCAGCAGGCACGGCAACGCCATCATCAGGATGCTCAGGCTGAAGACTTTCTTGCGTCCCAGCCGGTCGGCGAAATGCGCCATCAATATCCCGCCCAAGGGCCGCGCCAGATAACCGGTGGCGAATATCCCGAAGCTTTGCAGCAAGCGCAGCCATTCGGGCATTTCCGGCGGAAAGAACAGCTGGCTGAGGGTCAGCGCGAAAAACACGAAAATGATGAAGTCGTAGATTTCCAGCGCGCCACCCAAGGCTGCAAGGCCCAGGGTCTTGTAGTCGGAGCGAGTGAACGGCGCCGGGCGCGAATCGGTGTTGGCAGTCATGAACGGAACTCTGGCACAGGGCAAAAAACCAAGGCGCCCATGGTCTACGCAAATGCGCCAGCGGACAACCCGTTAGACCAAAGTCCAATACTGGTAAAACTTCGTCACAAAAAAAGGTCGATTGAATTACTGTTGGCAGCTGTCCAGACGGGCCTGTGCAGCCCTGATGACCTCAAAAAACATAAAAATCCGAGGTACTCCCGTGACCGCTGATATCGAAGATAGCCGCTCTGCCCGTTTTGCCCTGCGCTGCTCAAGCTTTGCCGAGCGCTGGTTCCCCGACTCCTGGGTGTTTGCCGCGCTGGCGGTGATCATCGTCGCCGTGGCCACCATGGCCATGGGCGCCAAACCCACCGATGCCGCCATGGCCTTCGGTGACGGATTCTGGAGCCTGATCCCGTTCACCATGCAGATGGCCTTCGTGGTGATCGGCGGTTACGTGGTCGCCAGCTCGCCACCGGCGGTGAAATTGATCGACCGCCTGGCACGCATCCCGAAAAACGGCCGTTCCGCCGTGGCCTGGGTCGCGCTGATCTCCATGGTCGCGTCGTTGCTGAACTGGGGCCTGTCGCTGGTGTTCGGCGGCTTGCTGGTGCGCGCCCTCGCCCGCCGTACCGATCTGAAAATGGATTACCGCGCCGCCGGTGCCGCCGCCTACTTGGGCCTGGGCGCGGTGTGGGCCCTGGGCCTGTCGTCCTCCGCGGCGCAATTGCAGGCCAACCCGGGCAGTCTGCCGCCGTCGATTCTGTCGATCACCGGGGTGATTCCGTTCACCCAGACCATCTTTCTCTGGCAGTCCGGCGTGATGTTGCTGGCGTTGATCGTGATCTCGCTGATCATTGCCTATGCCACCGCACCTGGCCCGAATTCCGCCCGTGATGCCCAAGCCTGCGGTATCGACCCAAGCTTCAACCTGCCGCCGCTGCAACCGCGCACCCGCCCCGGCGAATGGCTGGAGCACAGCCCGCTGCTGACGATTTTGCTGGTGCTGCTGGCGGCCGGATGGCTGTTCCACGAGTTCTCGACCAAACCGGCGATCAGTGCGATTTCCGGGCTGAACACCTATAACTTCCTGTTCATCATGCTCGGCGCCCTGCTGCACTGGCGCCCGCGCAGCTTCCTCGATGCCGTGGCCCGCGCGGTGCCGACCACCACCGGCGTCCTGATCCAGTTCCCGCTGTATGGCTCGATCGCCGCGCTGATGACCACCGTCAAAGGGACGGACGCCCAGACCCTGGCCCACCACATCTCGACCTTTTTCGTCAGCATCGCGTCCCACGACACCTACGCGCTGTTGATGGGGGTGTACTCGGCGATCCTCGGTTTCTTCATCCCGTCCGGCGGCGGCAAGTGGATCATCGAAGCGCCCTATGTGATGCAAGTGGCCAACGACCTGAACTACCACCTGGGCTGGGCCGTGCAGATCTACAATGCCGCCGAGGCGCTGCCCAACCTGATCAACCCGTTCTACATGCTGCCACTGCTGGGCGTGCTGGGGTTGAAGGCAAGGGACCTGATCGGATTCTCGTTCGTGCAACTGCTGGTGCACACGCCGCTGGTGCTGTTGCTGCTGTGGGCGTTGGGGACGACGCTGACGTATACGCCGCCAGTGATGCCTTGACGCAAAAAAGGGCCGATATTTCCATCGGCCCACTTCTTGTCCAGCCCAGCCTGTTTCAGTATGTAGAGCGCCCGAAACCAAGGGCCCACACGCTGAAAAGGATCTGAGCATGTTCAAACTCGCAGGACTCACCCTCGCTACTCTTACCCTGAGCGCCGCCGCCCATGCCGATGTCGACCTGAAGCTGGGCAGTACCGAACGCGTCACCCGCCTGTTCGCCTACCCCAACAACTGCAACGTCATCTGTTTTCGCAACTGGACGCTGGAGCAAACCGTCGAGCATTACCTGAGCCAAAGCCTGCAGCGCGATGGCTACAGCGCGGCGACAGTGCGGGTCAAGACCGATAACGATCAGCTTTACGCCGACATCAGCGGCGTTCCCGACGGTTACGAGAAACCCTTGGCCGCGCTGCTCGACGCTGGCGACCTGGCCTACACCGGTGCCAGCAAATTGAATGCCGATGGCAAATGGGCCTTCAGCTGGAATCTGTTCCTGCCATTGGGCATGGCCCTGGAAAATCGCAAAAGCGTCGAATTGCTGCACTTCCCGCCGGACTATTCGCTGACCCAGGCTCAGGATTACCTCCGGTCCGCCACCACTGATCGCTGGGCCACGCTGCTCACCGACAACGGCATCCCCGCCGAACAGACGCCGGGCTACCAGACCATCATCGACATCGCGCCGATTGCCGCGCCGTCCAGCGCCGGCAAGGACCTGGAAGGCGTCTACGACTACTTCAAGGACTACCAGACCACCATGGTCAAAAACGTCAGCCAGAACGCCAGTGGCGCGACATTGCCCATGGTCGCCTTTGGTGCGCCGGTGCGTAACTGGATCAAGCAGCAATATGGCCCGACCGTGAATGTTCTGGGGCTGGCAACCATCAGCCCCAGCGAAGGGGTCAAGGTGCCGGTGCTGGGTTCCAACCACCCGAGTTATATCTGGTACGCCGCCAATCCGGACAGCTACAGCGGCGACAACGCCCAGGCCCAGGCTGACACCGCGGGGCTGAAAATCATGAGCCAGGATTTGAGCGCTGCCTGCTGGCAGGCCGGGATGGGCAGCCAACCGGGGAGCGATCCGAACGTTCAGCTCAAAAGCTGCACCCAGACCTGGCAAGTGACCCGCAAGGAAAAAACCTGCGAGCTGTTCTACACCTCGATCCGCAACCTGAAGCCTGAACAGGCCGTAGCCAAATGCGCGACGCCTCCGATCAAGTCCCAGCTCACACAGCTCAAGGTTCCCGCGCCGGTGGGTGCGAACTCTGCGCCGAATCTGTAACGATGAGCGGCTTTCCCGCGTAAGCCATGGCTGACGCGGAAAAGCGCGCTTTTTCCTCTGTCGGTCGACAAGCTGCAGCAGCAGTTTGCCTGCCGCTGCAGCTGAAGGCCCTTACAACACCTCGACCGGACGCAGGCGGTACTGCGGCGGCAACTGCTCGAAACCGCTGATGGTGGCGTTCAGGCTTTTCCAGCGACCATCCTTGATGCCATAGATGCAGCCGTGGATCGACAGTTTCTGCCCGCGGTGCCAGGCGTTTTGCACAATGCTGGTATGCCCGACGTTCGCCACTTGCTGGATCACGTTGAGTTCGCAGAGACGATCGACCCGCTCCTCTTCGGTGGGCAATTTGGCAAGCTCTTCGCGTTTTTCATAGTACAGATCGCGAATGGAACGCAGCCAGCCGTCGATCAGGCCCAACTGGCGATCCTGCATCGAGGCGCGCACCCCGCCACAGCCGTAGTGGCCGGTGACGAGGATGTGTTTGACCTTGAGCACGTCGACCGCGTACTGGATCACCGACAGGCAATTGAGGTCAGTGTGCAACACCACATTGGCCACGTTGCGGTGGACGAACAGATCGCCCGGCAGCATGCCGACGATTTCGTTGGCCGGCACCCGTGCATCGGAGCAGCCGATCCATAGGTATTCCGGGGTCTGTTGGCGAGCCAGCTTGGAGAAGAAGTCCGGATCTTCCTGCTTGATCGCTTCGGCCCAGCGTTCGTTGTTATCAATCAGATCTTGTAATTCGTTCATGCAATGAAGCCTCGTGAATGATGCGCTGATTTGACAGACAACCGCCCGTCGGGGTCACGCGCGAGATGCAGATTGCAGATGATGCATATTACCGGTGTTCCAGGCTGGCGGAATTCTGAGCAGCCCAGTGGGTCCACCGTAGTAAGGCCCACAGTATGAGGAATTACCATGACTGATACACGACGTCCGTACGAGGCGGCGCAACCCGAGCCCATTGACGACACCGAAGACCGCATGGGTTCGATGCGTGAGCTGGATTTCGATGAGGAAGAACCGAGCGCCAAAATCGGCGACGAGCTGCCGGAGGCGGAGCGCGCGCGACTGATGCCCCGGGAACGCGTGCAGGAAGCTGGTATGACCGGCGCCTCGACCGATGACCATGAATCCACCGACGACGACATGAGCCCGGAAACATTGATCCGTGAAGACGGTGCGCGGGATGCTCAAGAGGCCGGTGAAGGTGACCAGGCGGATTGGGATTTGAGCATTGTCGATGAAGACGACATTGGTGGCGGCAACGGGCTGGATGAAGAGGAGATGGCGCGGCGGGATCCGATGGATGGTAAACGTTGATTTTCTTCGTCTGTTAAGACGCATTCGCGGGCAAGCCTCGCTCCCACAGGATTGGTGTCGGACACAACATGTGAGACCGACGCCCCCCCTGTAGGAGCGAAGCTTTCAGGATTCAATCCACCAAGGTGCAGGCCATGACCACCGCATCTTCGCGCCCACCCACCGCCGGGTAGTAATCCCGCCGACGGCCGATCTCGTTAAACCCATACCGCTCATACAACCGAAACGCGGACCGGTTGCTGTCGCGCACTTCCAGGAAACATTCGCGCGCCTCGGCCGTGTAGGCAATCGACATCAGATGCTCCAGCAGCGTCAAGCCCAGGCCACGGCCCTGATTCTCCGGTTTGACGGTGATGTTCAGCAGATGCGCTTCATCGAGAATGATCTGCACCACACCATGACCTACCTGCTGCTGCCCTTCGAACATCAGCCAGATCTGGTACTTGCCCAGGCCATCGAGAAAAATCCCGCGGGTCCAGGGATGGCTATAGGCCGCATATTCGATTTTCAGTACGGCGTCCAGGTCCGCCTCGGTCATCGGGCGGAACGATACAGCATCACTCATTGGGTTCTTTCCAGCGCGCCATCAGCCGACGCATGGCTTGCCAGACATCAGCCTTACGCTGTGGCTCTTCCATTAATAATTCCAGGCCCGGCAGGGCCCAGACCGAGCCCAGGCCTTCGACCTGGAGTTCACGGTTGAATGCCTCGGCATTCGCTTCACCGGCAAAACGTAACGCTGGCAGGCCAATCAGCCACAGGCAGACGCACGGGGCGTCTTCCAGGCGGGCCGAAAGAAATCCTTGCACGAAATCGCGGGCGGCTTCCGGGCCCTGATCCATTGTGCCCCGGGCCAGCAACGGCCAGCGCACCGGCTCGCCGACGATTTGCGGGCTGTCCGGCAGACCGGCGGCGCGCAGCATGTCCTTGAGCAGCAGATAGGCAGGGTCGCGTGCCTGGAATGTTTCGCCTGTGGGTAACTCCACCAGCAACAGGCAGCGACCGGCTCGCAGCAATTGCAGGGCGAAACGGGGCGGCGGTACGACCGCCACCCTGCTCGGCGACCGGGGCGGCGGTTTCTTCGACCTTGGCGTTCGTGCGCGTGCTGGCCAACGATGGCCGGGGCACTTCGATCTTTACCCGTTCGGCAGGTTTGACCCGCGGCTCCACGGGCGGCTCAGCCACAGGAGCCGGTGCAACCGGGGCGACAACCACGGGCTCGGGCGTTTCCAGGAGCTCGGGCCGCGACGGCGCAGCAAAGGGCAATTCGGTGCGCGGCAGCCAGTTGACCACCTGCATGGCGGCCAAATAAGCGCGGCGACGGGACTCGATAAGCAAAGGTCGGCCACTTGTGGATAACTGAAAGTGCAGGGATTCTACCGCCCTTCGCTCAAGATCGCCCGCGCTTGATAGACAGAAAAACGACAGTCCATCCCGAGAGTGATTTGCATTGGCCCCGATGCAGTACAATCGCGGCTTTCAATCGTCAGACAGCCGGCCATCCCGATGATCGAACCCAAGCGCGTCTTGCGCGCCCTCGCTGAACACTGGGCCCTTCTGGAGCCACTGTGCGAGCACTTCGACCAAGGCACCCTGAGCCTCAGCGAATTGCGTTCACAGTTGGCCGCCCAGCAACTGGACAGTACACCGCAGGACATCACCAGCCTGCTGGACGTGTGGATTCGCCTCGACATTCTGGTTCCGGTGGCGAAAAGCCCGAACCGTTTCGAGCTCAACGCGCAGATTCACGATTTCCTCGCTTACCTGCGCCGTGAACACCGCTTGGGCCTGTGCCTGGAGATCGAAGCCTATCTGCGCCATCTCGAGCGTCTGGCCGGCTACATCCAGGACGCCTTCGACATCCGCGACGGCAACGACCTCGCGCGCCAGCTGCGCCTGCTCGACATGCGCGTGCGGGACGTATTGAAGAAGCTCGCTAACGATGAACAGGCGCTGGTGGCCGTCGCCGAACGCGCCAAGACCAGCGACCGGCAGATTCCGCTGCGCCAGCGTTACGCTGAAGTGCTGGCGACCTGGGATGAATATGTGGAGCCGATGATCCAGTTGGTGAACGCCGACGGCGCCTTCGAGCAAGGCGTGCGCAAGGTCGAAAACGTGCTGCTGAAGATGCTCACCGATCAGCAGCGTCTTGGCCACCTGGTCGATGACGACATGCTGTTGCGCACCCACGCGCGCATCCTCGAAATGCAGACCAGCGCCCAGCTGACCCTGCGCCATGCCCGAGAACTGCTGCTGCCGTTGCGTGAAGAAGCCCGCCGGCACAATGCCGTGACCCGTGGCGCGGCGCTGGCCCTGGCGGCCATCCGGCGCAAAGGCATCGACGCAGTGCCGCAAGCGGCGATGCCGATGTTCACCCGCCCGCAAAGCACCTTTCTCGGCAGCGCCAGTCAGGTTGAAGCCTACGTCTACGCCCTGGCCCGTTTCGAGCCGAAGCCGGCGCGCTTCCCCAAGGCCCACAACACCCAGAAAGGCGAAGTGCCGCGCGCGCCGCGCACGGTTCGGGAGATGCTCGAACGCTGCGAAGACGCCCTGCCGCTGCCGGACCTGATGACCTGGTTGCTGGAACAGGAACCGGACGGCGCCACCGACGAATTGCTCTACTGGTTCTCGCGCCTGTCGCGGGAAAAACGCTTTAAACGTGAGCGTCTGGAACGTCGCGATTACCACACTCACGAGCATCAGGTCAGCCTGCGCTCCTTCGCCCTGCTCTCGGCCCGCGACAGCGCCGCCGAGGATTCTGCGAGCACCCTCTATGCAAGTACCTCCCATGCACCTTGATCTATCCGAACTGTCTCAGCTGGCACCGATCTTTCGCGAGCTGTTCAAGGGCTACCACGTCAGCCGCCGTGATCCTGAGCTGTACGCGCAGCTGTCGAACTTCCAGGATCAGTACCGCACGCTGTTCAAGGCCTTGGGTTTTGAACTGGTCTGCGACACCCGTGGCTTCTATTATTTCGTGCCGGACCTCGCCGCAGCGGCGGTGAACAAGACCGCGCAACGCCTGGCGCTGTTTACCTTCATCCTGGTCGAACACCTGGCGGACCAGGGCCGAGACCCGGTCGCCGTGCTCGACGGTGGCAGCCTTGGTCGCGATGAACTGCCGTCGCTGCTGGAAAAATACCGCGACCTGTTCATCCAGGCCGAAGTGCAGACTGTCGAAGAGCTCGAAGAAAAAATCATGCGTCGCATGACCCAGCTCGGTTTCGCCGGCGAAGAAAACGGCGTCTACCGGTTCCTGCCGCCGATGCATCGCTTCCTCGACGTCTGCCTGTCGGTGCAGCAAGACCGTGATCTGGCGGCCAGCCTGCACAGCGTGCTGCCATTGCCGGCACCGGTACTGATCGATGACGACAGCGATGAACAGCTGCTGGAAACCGATGACCCGCTGGACCTCGCTGACTTCGAGGAAGAACACGAAGAAGACGCCCTGGCCCGCGCTATTGCCGAAGAACAGGAGACCGACGCATGAGCAAGGAACGCTACGGCATTCGCCGTTTTGCCCTTTTGAATACCGCCGGTTACAGCCTCGGCCTGTTCCCTCTGGAAGAGCCGCTGTCGGTTTACGGCGCGAACAACCTCGGTAAATCCGCCTCGATCAACGCGTTGCAGTTCCCGATTCTGGCCCGCATGTCGGACATGAGTTTCGGCAAGTACAGCCTGGAACAATCGCGGCGCTTCTACTTTGCCTCGGACACCAGCTACATTCTGGTCGAAGTCTCGTTGCCCCACGGCCCGCATGTGATCGGTGTCGTCGGTCGCGGCCCGGGGGGCGGCTTCGGTCACCAGTTCTTTGCCTACGCCGGCAAGCTGGACCTGGCCCATTACCAGAAAAACGACACCTGCCTGCGCCAGAAAGAGCTGTTCACCAACCTCGAGCGCGAAGGGCTGAAAGCTTACGAACTCAAACCCGACGAACTGCGTCGCTTGCTGGTCGGCGGTCACACCTCGATCCCCCTGGACCTGACGTTGATCCCGCTGCGCTCCACCAGCGAGCAAAGCCTGAAGACCTTCCGCGCCCTGTTCATCAACCTGCTGCACATGCGCGAAATCACCGCGGCCAAGCTCAAGCAGCTGTTCCTCGATGCCTTCGAACACAGCCTGCGTTCCGGCAGCGTCGATTACATTGCCGCCTGCGAAGAGGCCTTCCGCGATGTACGCCGCATGGAGCAGGACTACAACTCGCTGGTCGCGGCCGGCCCATTGGTCGAGGCCTTGGCCAACGGCGTGAAACAACGGGACATCCTGCGCGGCAAACTGCACCGGATCTCGCCATTGCTCGATTCCCTGCTCGGCACCTGGTCGGACTACGCCGGTGCGCGCAAGGAAGAGCTGACGATCCAGGCCGAGCACTACCGCAACGAGCAGGATGCCCTGCAAAACAATCAGCGCGGCGGCACTCAGGAACTGATGCGCCTGGAGCGGGAAATCGCCGGCATCCAGCGCTGGCTCGGCGAATTGTCGGTGCTCAAGCATCGCTTCGCCCTGGTCGATGACGTCAAAGTCCTGGAGCAGCAACTGCTCGCGGCCAAGGACGCGCACGATGAACTCGCCGGCGCACTGGCGCAGTCGCGACAGTTCAGTGCCGAAGACCTCGACGAGCGTCTGCGGGATCTGGAAAAACGCCTGAAGTCGGTCAGGCAGCAACTCGATCACGCCGACAACAACAGCTACGCCCGACTGCGCGAAGAGTTCTCGCAACAGGACGTCGAACGCCTGATGCGCCTGTTCAACAGCGCCTTGTTCAGCCTGCCGCTGGGCGAGCATGGCATCACGCTGGATGAGGACGGTGCCTGGGTCAAATCCCTGGAGCTGATCCTCGACGGCTTCAAGGGCGAGCGCTTCGAAGTACCGGGCCTGTCCATCGATCTGTCGTCTATCGAACCTCCCGCCCTGCAGGCCCTGGCTGACCGCGCCGCGTTGCGCGATCAGAAAGAGCGTCTGGAAAAAGAACTCAAGCAGCTTAAAACCCAGGCTGCGGTGGCCACCGACCGTGCTGCGAGCAAGACCCAGACCGAAACCCTGTACCGCCAAGTGCTGGATGCACAGAAAGCCCTGGAAGATTTCCGTCGCGCGCAAACCTTGAGCGCCGAAGAAGGCGACAAGCTGGAACAACTCGCGCAGATGGAAGCGGCGCAGGACGAGTTGAAGCGTTCCAGCGATGCCTTCACCGAGCGCGTCCAGCAACTGTCGGCCAAGCTGCAATTGGTTGGCCGGCAGATTGGCGACATGGAAGCCAAACAACGCACCCTAGACGACGCCCTGCGCCGCCGTCAGCTGTTACCGGCCGACCTGCCGTTCGGCACACCGTTCATGGACCCGGTCGACGATTCCATGGATAACCTGCTGCCGCTGCTCAACGACTATCAGGACAGCTGGCAGGGCCTGCTGCGCAGCGATGGTCAGATCGAGGCGCTCTACGCCCAGGTTCGCCTCAAGGGCGTGGCCAAGTTCGACAGCGAAGACGACATGGAACGTCGCCTGCGATTGCTGATCAATGCCTACGCGCACCGCACCGATGAAGCCCTGACGCTCGGCAAGGCTCGCCGTGCGGCCGTGACCGACATCGCCCGGACCCTGCGCAATATCCGCAGCGACTACGACAGCCTCGAACACCAATTGGCGCTGTTCAACCGCGAGATCAACAAGCGTCAGGTGTCCAACCTGCAGAGTTTCCGCATCGTGCTCGCGCCGAACAAGGAAGCGCTCAAGCACATCGACCAGATCATCCACAGCGCCGGCCAGTATGAAGAGGGCGAAACCCTTTCCGTGTTCGACCTGAACCAGAGTGCCGATCAGGACAACAAGAACGAAGAAGCCAAGGAATACCTGGCACGGCTGGTGGCCGCAAATCACAACCAGCTCGGCCTCAAGGACCTGTTCGAACTGGCCTTCGAGATCACCAAGGTCAACGGATCGCCGGTGATTCACACCGACATCGATGGTGCGGCGTCCAACGGCACCACGATGACGATCAAGGCGCTGACCAACATGTACTTGTTGCTGCACTTGATGGACCGCGACCAGGCCGGTCGCGTGCGCCTGCCGTACTACCTCGACGAGGCGGCGGACATCGATGAGAAAAACCAGGCGGCGCTGCTGGAAACCAGTCTGCAACTGGGCTTCGTGCCGATTCTGGCCAGTGTGAAGCCGCAAGTCTGCGCCAGTGTTGCCATTGACCTGGAAGGTGGCAGTGGGCCGAACGGGATCTATATCGACGAGGCGGACTGGAAGTACATTCGTCGGCATGATGAGGTGAAGCCAGCGGTCAATGTCGAAGCCGATGAACCGGAGTTGGATGCGGTCTGATCTGCATTAGATGTTTGGCAATAAAAAAGGCCGCGATCCAATGGATCGCGGCCTTTTTTTTTGATGGCCGGCAAGCGCACCTGCAGGAGCCAGGCTTGCCGGCGAAAGCGATCTTGAATACGCCTTCGCCGGCAAGCCTGGCTCCTACCTGCCGATCGCGATCTTCGGCGCCCAGGTCAGCCATTCCTCTTCAAAATTGTCAAACAACGGGAACGTCTGCTCAGGTCGCGCCGGATTACCCATGCGCTCCCCATCCGGCGTGGCAAAGGCGATACCGCCCTGAATCAGCGTCTCCAGCGATTCGGTGCGCATTGTCGCGCCTTTGAACAAGCCGTAGTCGAAACCAAAGCCACTGGAGTTCCAGAAACGCGTACCGCTGCGCACCAAGGGTGCATATTTCGGTTCGATCAAAATGCGCACCAACACCCGGTCAGCGGTCTGGCCCAGCTCGTACCCTGTGACCTTGCCCACGGTGATTTCACGGTAAGTCACCGGCACCCCGGTTTTCAACGAACCACGGCGGGCAGCACTCAAGACCAGGCTCAGGCCGGCTTCCTGGCGGGCGGTTTCCGGCGGATTCGCCAGGGCCACGAAGTTCTTTTGCGGCCCCAGGTTTTTCGCCGCCGGCTGCACTTCGATGTACTGCCCGGTGACCAGGGTTTCGAGATTGGACGTCTTGATCAGGCCCAGTTCAGGCTTGACCACCCAGAACTGACTGCCTGCCCGGGCAATACGCTCCGGCACTTCAGTAATGCGCGCCGTCAGCAGCACCGATTGCAGGTCATCGCTGAGGTCGACGTCTTCAATCTTGCCGACATCCAGACCTTTGAAACGAATCGGCGTGCCGCTGCGCAAGCCATCGGCGCGCTCCACCTTGATCGTGACCACAGTGCCTTTTTCATTGGCGTCTTCGCGGTTGGCGTGCAGACGGAACCGCGGAATCCGCTTCTGCAATGGCGCTGTTGCCAGCGGCGTTTCGAAGGCGATGCCGCCAGCCATCAGGCTCTGCAGCGATTCACTTTTGACCTGGATTCCACCGGTCAGCCCACCCGTGAGCGTAATGCCGCTGGCATTCCAGAACCGGGTCGACGCGTTGACCAGGCCTTCATATTCCTTCTCGATGTGTACGCCGATCACTAACTGTTTTTTGGTCCGCGAGAACTGATAGCTCTGGACCGAACCGACCTTGACCTGTTTGTAGAGGATCGGGCTACCGACATCCAGCGAACCCAGGTTATCGGTGAACAGCACCAGGTGCAGCCCCGGCGAACGCAAGTCGAGCGGCGGCGCCTTGGGCCGTGCCACGAACTCGCGTTGCGGTGCGGCGCCCTTGTCGCCGGGGCGTACGGCGATGTAGTTACCTTTGACCAAGGCTTCCAGCCCGGTAATACCGGCGAGGGAGATCGACGGCTTGACCACCCAGAACTGAGTGCCGTCAACCAGGTAATCCTCGGCCAGGGGATCGAGGGTCAACTCGGCACTGGCGGCGGTCAGATCCGGATCGATCTTCAGCGCTTTAAGCGTGCCGACCTGAATGCCTTTGTACATCACGGGCGTGCGCCGGCCTGCAGGCCTTCGAAGTCACTGAGTTTGACCTTGACCCGAATTCCGGCGGCGGCGGCATCGAAGTCTTCGTAGAGGCGGAACGGCAAGCTTGGATCGGTGGCCGGGCTGTCCTTGCGATTCTCCGGCGTGGCGAACGCGATACCGCCGGCGACGATGCTGGCAAGGGACTCGCTGCGCACTTTCACGCCCGACAGGTTGGCGTCGATGCTGATGCCGCTGGCATTCCAGAAGCGCGTGTGTTTGCGCACCAGCTTGGCGTAGGTGGGTTCGATAAAGACTTTGAGTTCAACGGTGCCTTGATCCTCGGACAGCAGGTAGCTTTTGATCTGCCCGACCCTGATCTGCTTGTAGAACACCGGGCTGCCGCGGTTCAGCGAGCCGAGACGATCAGCCTTGATGGTCAGGTGCAAACCGGGCTGCGCGTCGGACAGCGGCGGTTCTTCGGCCAGCGCCTTGAACTTGCGGGTCGGTTCGCCTTCACCCGGGCTGATCGCGACGTAGTTACCCGACACCAGGGTTTCCAGGCCGGTGATACCCGCCAGGGTCACGCTTGGCTTGACCAGCCAGAAGCGCGTGCTGGTCCTGAGGTATTGCTCGACGTCCTTGTTCATCTCGACGGTGGCGATGACGCCCTTGGAGGCGCCTTCGTCGTCGAGCTTGAGGGTTTTTACCTTACCCACGGACATGCCTTTGTAGACGACCTCGGTCTTGTTGGCCTGGATGCCTTCACCACTTTCGAAACGCACCAGAATCTCGATGCCGGTCTCGTTGTAGGCACGCCAGCCAAGCCAGCCGCCGATGATCAAGGCAATCAGGGGCAACACCCAGATAGCGGACCAGTTCGAGGCCGGTCGGGTTTTCGCTGTAGGCAAATCAGTCATGGTCGTCATCCGACTCCGTGTTATCCCAAATCAGTCGGGGATCGAAAGTAACGGCGGCAAGCATCGTCAGAATCACCACACTGGCGAAAGCGATGGCGCCAAGATTGGCTTCGATGCTGGCAAGCCGTCCGAAATTCACAACCGCCACCAGGATGGCGATCACAAAGATGTCCAGCATCGACCAGCGGCCGATGAACTCGATAAAGCGGTACATCCAGATCCGTTGACGAGCCGAGAGCGGCTGACGGCGCTGCACCGAAAACAGCAGCAGCGCGATGCCCACCAACTTGAACGTCGGTACCAGAATGCTGGCGATAAACACCACCGCCGCAATTGGAATCATCCCGTGCTGAACCAGTTGGATCACACCGGACATGATGGTGCTGGGGTCACCCTTGCCCAGGGAGTTGACGGTCATGATCGGGAGTACGTTGGCCGGGATGTAGAGCATCGCCGCGGTGATCAGCAGCGCCCAGGTGCGCACCACACTGTTCGGGCGGCGGGCGTGAACCAGCGCACCACAACGGGTGCAGGATTGCTCGTCGGTGTCAGCTTCCTGCTTGTTCAACTCATGGCATTCGGCGCAAATCAGAATGCCCGCATCAATCGCCCGCATGGGCATCCTCTCCTGATAAAGCCTGCCAGATCTGATGGGGCGACATCACCACCTCCAACGCGACCTGGACCAACAACAAACCGATAAAGCACGCCAGGCCCAGGCCGACGGTAACGGCTGCCATATCTGCCAGTTTTACGATCGCCACCAGTACGCCCATGAGGTAGACCTCAAGCATTCCCCAATCGCGTAGATGGTGATAAATGCGGTAGATCAACAAGCCGTAGCTGCGTCCGACATCAAAACGAATACTGAGCAATACGGCCAGTTGGCAGAGCAGCTTGAGCAAAGGGATGCCCATGCTGCACAGGAACACAATCAGCGAAACACTCTGCATGCCAGAATCAAAAAGACCGACAACGCCACTCCAGACCGTATCGTTCGACGATTGTCCGAGTAGATTGAGCTGCATGATGGGTAAAAAGTTCGCCGGGACAAACAACAACAGCGCGGCGATGACCAAAGCCAGACTGCGCTGCACAACGTTGTGCCGATGGGCGTAGAGCTCGTAACCACAGCGAGAGCACAGGGCTTTCTCGCCATGGGCGAGTTCGGGCTTGCGCATCAGCAAGTCGCACTCGTGACAGGCCACCAAGTCGTCCAGCGGTAATTCTGACAGCCCGGGAGCGTCAACCGAATCTGGCATAAAGGCTCTGGCCTCCGAAAAAGTTGGACCTATTCTAGTGTTCTGAAACGAAAATAACTGTGCAAATTTGTATTGGCCGAAACGCGCTTTATTCCAGGCAAAAACAAAACCCCTACCTGCATGCGCAGATAGGGGTTTCGGAATTTAATCTTGACGATGACCTACTCTCACATGGGGAAACCCCACACTACCATCGGCGATGCATCGTTTCACTGCTGAGTTCGGGATGGGATCAGGTGGTTCCAATGCTCTATGGTCGTCAAGAAATTCGGGTACTGAGTCGTAGCCAGTCGGCTTCGCTTCAGCAAATCGGGTATGTGATAGCTTTCGGTGTTTAGTGAGATTCGAACTTTCGGTTCATTTCGTCTTCACACACCGCAATCTGGTGCCTCTTCAGGCTCACAAATTGCTTGGGTGTTATATGGTCAAGCCTCACGGGCAATTAGTATTGGTTAGCTCAACGCCTCACAGCGCTTACACACCCAACCTATCAACGTCGTAGTCTTCGACG